>JBAZZO010000008.1 GCA_041658765.1 Coriobacteriia bacterium
CGCAAGCTTCTGACCAGCGGGAATACGGACGCCTAGATACACGCCGTTTCTGCGCATGATCGCTCGTCTTCGCAGCTTAGACCCATCAAACGCGGACTATTCGCGGGAGTTAGCTGCGGAACCCAGGGCACAGCGTCACGCGGTTGCGGACCTCGTATCCGTCCCCGTCCGCCGCGAACACCGGGATGCCTCCCCGTACCCACAGCGGTCCGCTCACGCCGAGCCCCGGATCCTGGACGAGGCCTATCGACGGCTCGAGCGCCGGCTCGTGCGGCTCCTCGGTGTCGTGGTCGCACGCCACGTACCGGCCCGACGGACACAGCGCCGCCTCCTCCTCGACGAGAGCGACGGAGTCGGGGTCGTCGGCCGCCGTCACGAGGTTCCAGAGCCCTCCCGCGCGGTCGCAGAAGCGGGCCTCGGCGCACAGATGCCGAGCGTCGCGCAATTTCAGCGCGGGACCGGTCGTGCACGCCGCCTGGTCGACGTAGGGCTCGCGGCTCGCCGTCTCCGTCCCGTCGAAGCCAACGGTCGCGTGCCCCCCGTCGCAGAAGGGCTTGCTCCCCGAACGTCCGCAACGGCAGAGCGCGTAGCAGTCCTCGGCCGGCAATGCCTCTCCCTCTACCCACGCGACCGACTCACCGCGCTCGTTCGTGGAGATCGCCGTCTTCGACATCGGCACGCCTCCCGAGACGAAGTACGGGCCGTCGGCCGTCACGTCGATACGCATGTCGCCCTCCCATCGCGCCGGCGCGCGGCACGCGCCGCACAAGTCCTACGTACCCGTCGCGCGGGCTTCCAGCCACGCCCGCACGACCTCGAAGAAGGGCTCCCGGGCTTGCCGCTCCCGCCAGGGGCTGTGCCCGCAGGCGTCGAGCTCCACGTATTCGAGACGCGCCAGGTGCGGCTCCAAGCTCGCACGGATCATCTTCCCGGGGTGTGGATCGTACGTCCCATGCACCATGAGGACTTCGGAGGTGATCGATTCGAACGCGGCCGGGTAGACGCCTTCCGCCTGTAGCAGGAGCATGTCTTCCCATGTCTCCTCGTGCGCCAGAGCGTCGAAGGGCACCTCGCTCGGCCCCCTCGACTCGGCGTCGAAGTCGTAAGGCGAGGGAAGATGGGCGCGTTCGTCGAGCGTCGCCGTGAGTCTCGAGCGCGACTCTGTGTCGAAGGTCCCGCAGCCGATGAGGACGAGAGGTCCGGCGCTGCAGGGGTGCGCGGCCGCGTAGGCGAGAGCGAGCATGGCGCCCCAAGACTCGCCGACGATCGCCGGACGGACGCCTTCGAGTCCCGAGACCAGCTCGTGCAGGTCGGCCACGTGCAGCGCGACGGTCAGCGGCTCGCCGCCGCTGTCGCGCTGCCACGGCTCGAGCACGCGGAAAGCGTCTGAGAGCCCGCGCGCGATAGGAGCCGCCTCACCCGTGGCGGCAGGGCCGCCGTGGAGGACGACGACGAGCGGACCGCGCGCTCCCCAGGTGCGTACGCGCAAGAGCCCCCCGGCCTCCACCGCGGCCTACCCCCTCCCGGCCTTCTTCCTCTGCGTCCCGCTCAGTATCCGCTTGCGCAGCCGTATGCTCTTCGGAGTGACCTCGACGAGCTCGTCGTCCTCGATGTACTCGAGCGCCTCCTCGAGGGTGAACGTCGCCGGGGGGACGAGCTGGATCGCCTTGTCGGCGCTGGCCGCGCGCGTGTTCGTCAGCTGCTTGGCCTTCGCGACGTTGACGACGAGGTCGCCCTCTTTCGCGTGCTCGCCGACGATCATCCCCTCGTAGCACATCTCGCCGGGGCCGACGAAGAGCGTGCCGCGCGTCTGGAGCGTGTCGAGCGCGTATGCGACGGCCTTGTCGGTCGACATCGCGATGAGCGACCCGTTCTGCCGCCCGCCGATACCCGCGCGCATCGGACCGTACGCGGCGAAATGGTGGAAGAGCGTCGCCTCTCCGCGCGTCGAGTTGAGGATGCGCGTGCGCAGGCCCATCACGCCGCGGGACGGGATGCGGAACTCGAGATGGACGCGCTCGTCGCGCTGGACCATGTCGGTCATCTCACCACCGCGGGAACCGAAGATCTCGATGACCTTGCCCGCATACTCGCTCGGCACGTCGACGACGGCGAGCTCGATGGGCTCGAGGGTCTTGCCGCCCTCCTTCTTGAGGATGACCGTCGGCCTGCCGACCTGGAACTCGTGACCCTCGCGGCGCATCGTCTCCATGAGCACGGATAGGTGCAGCACGCCACGGCCGGCGACCTCCATCCCGTCGCGGTCGGGCGTCTCGGCGATGCGCATCGAGATGTTGCCCTCGGCCTCGCGCATGAGCCGCTCCTTGATCTGGCGGCCTCCGACGATGTCTCCCTCACCTCCGACGAGCGGGCTCGTCGACGACGAGAAGACCACCGACATCGTCGGCTCCTCGACGTGGATCGGAGCGAGCGTGACCGGATCGATGCGACAGGTGAACATGTCGCCGATGTCGGCGTCCTCCACGCCCACGACGGCGCAGATGTCCCCCGCGTGGGCGCTCTCCGCTTCTTGCCGCCCCATGCCCTCGAAGGTGTACAGCGCCTTCACCGAAGCCTGGTAGCGGCTGCCGTCGTTCTTGATCACGAGGATGCGCTCGCCGTCGTGGAGGGTGCCGGAGAAGACACGTCCGATGCCGATCCTGCCGACGAAGCTCGAGTAGTCGATCGTGCAGACCTGCATCGCGACCGGGCCGTCGGGATCGCAATCGGGCGGCGGGATATGGTCGATGATCGCGTCGAGCAGCGGCAGCATGTCGTCGCCCTCGTCGGTCGGGTCGAGCCTCGCGTATCCCGCGACCGCATCGGTGTACACCACGGGGAAATCGAGCTGGTCGTCGTTCGCGCCCAGGTCGAGCATGAGATCGAAGACGGAGTCGACCACCTCGTGGGGCATGCAACCCGGACGGTCGATCTTGTTGACCACCACCAGGGGCTTCAGCCCATGCTCGAGCGCGTGACGAAGCACGAAACGGGTCTGCGGCATGGGGCCGTCGAACGCGTCGACGATGAGCAGCGCGCCGTCGGCCATCTTCAGCACCCGCTCCACCTCGCCGCCGAAATCCGCATGGCCGGGGGTGTCGATGACGTTGATCTTCGTGGAGCGATAGCGGATCGAGATGTTCTTCGCAAGGATGGTTATCCCGCGTTCCCGTTCCTGGTCACTGCTGTCGAGCACGCGCTCGGCGACCTGCTGATTGTCGCGAAAGACGTGAGTCGACTGCAGGAGGCGGTCGACGAGCGTCGTCTTCCCGTGGTCGACGTGGGCGATGATCGCGATGTTGCGTATGTCGTCCTGGCGCATGACTCTCCGTGGGTGGCGGGAAGGGGACGTACGAAAGGGCGGCCCCGGGGGACCGCCCTTCCAGGGCAGACCTGGTCACTCAAGATCCGAAGAACTAGATCTTGCGGACGTTGCTCGCCTGCTGCTTGCCGTTCTGGCCGGTGGTGATGTCGAACGACACGGCCTGACCCTCGTCGAGGGTCTTGAAGCCCTCTTCCTGGATCTCGCTGAAGTGGACGAACACGTCGTCGCCACCCTCATGCGAGATAAAGCCGTACCCCTTGTCCGGATTGAACCACTTGACCGTACCTTCTGCCATTCGAACCCATCCTTTCGCCCCCGCGGGGCAAAACAAAGCGACGTGACCTTTCCGCTACGAAAGCGGTCTGTCACGCCGCAAACGTACGAGCCACGAGTTGGCCCGCGGCGACAGTATACGCGAATACCGGACCGGATGCGCAAGTGCCGCGGACAGTCTGGCGCCACGCGCACTGGAACAGGGCGGGTACACCCGGCCCCCTCTGAGGCATACTGTCCTCGTATGGCCATTGCGCGCACGCACGAAAGAGGAGGGCGCGGATGCGGGCGAACCTGGGGATCGCCGGTCGGAGGCGATCGACGGTCGTCGTGCTGACCCTCTCGCTCGGTCTCGTCCTGGTCCTTTTGGGAGCCGCGCCGAAACCGGCCGCTCCTGCGGGCGCCGTCACGACGAGCATCGCCGTCCCAGCCGGCACCGAAGACCTCGTCAAGTCGCTCAAGGGCGTGAAGGTCTCCTCCACCGGAGCGACCATCACCCTCGCGGGCGGCCAGGAGGTCGGCCTGGACTTCGGCGACATAGCCGGCGGGAAGAGATCCATCTCGCTCGGCGCCATCGTCTTCGGTATCGGCGCTCTCGGACGCCTGCTCACGACACTCGGCAGGCTGGTGAAATCCTCGTGACGGTCCGGCACCCGACAGGAGGTACCTTGGAGACCAACGAACGCCACGTCGAGAAGCTCCGCATACTGGTCGAGCTCGCCTCGCTGGTGAACTCGACGCTCGATACCCACGAGATCCGTCGCCGGGCCGTCGAGGCCGCGGCGCGCCTCGTCGACGCGGACAGGGCGAGCCTGCTGCTCATCGAAGGCGCGGGCTCGAAGATGCGCTTCGAGATAGCGACGGGGGACGAGGACGACACGCTTCAGAAGATCCGCCTCGTCAAGGGACAGGGTATCGCGGGCTTTGTCGCGGACACGTGCGAGCCGGTCATCATCGCTGACGCGCAGACCGACCCGCGCTACTTCTCCGGGCTCGATCTGCAGAGCGGGTTCGTCACGAGGAGCATGCTTGCGGTGCCCGTGATGTCGCGCGGAAAGCTCGTCGGGATCCTCGAAGCGATGTGCATGCGGCCGAACGTCTTCTCCGAGGAGGATCGGAAGATGCTGTCGGCCGCCGCGGACCAGGTCGGCATCGCCATCGAGAACGCGCGCCTGTATCAGCGCCTGCGTAGCGGCTTCTTCGAGACGTGGATCATCGCGACCTGCTCCGTGGTCATCACGGTGCTGCTCGCCATCCTTCTTCTAAAGTAGCGTCCGAGTCAGCGTCCTCACAGAGCCCTCTCTTGATGGCGGAGACGAAGGCATCGACGGCCACGGGGTCGAACTGCGTGCCCGAACACCGCTCCAGCTCCGCCACCGCCTCCTTGATCGTCCGCCCGCGGCTATAGGGCCGGTCGGTCGTCATCGCATCGAACGTGTCCGCGACCGCGATGATGCGAGCGATGAGAGGGATGTCGTCCCCGGCGATACCGTCGGGGTACCCACGCCCGTCGACGCGCTCGTGGTGAGAGCGGACACCGGGAATGACAGGTCGCAGCCGGTGGACGTGGCTGAGTATCTCCGAGGCGGCCTCGCTGTGACGCTTCATCGCCGCGAACTCCTCCTCGTCGAGCGAGCCCGGCTTGCGCAGGACTTCGTCGGGGACGCCGATCTTGCCGATGTCGTGCAGGATCGCGGCGAGCCGAAGGTCCTCCGTCTCCTCCTCGGAGAGCCCGATCTCGCGCCCGATCGCCATGCTGAACGCCATGACGCGGCGTGTGTGACCGCCCGTGTACGGGTCCCGTTTCTCGATGGTGTCGGCCAGCGCCTCCGCCGTCTCGTAGAACGCCTCCCGGAGCTCCTCGTAGAGGTTCGAGTTCTCTATCGCGATGGCGACCTGGTTCGCGAGCGACGAGAGCAGTTCGCGGTCATTCTCGTCGAATGCGCCATGCCGCTTGTTGATCGCCTCGAGCGCACCGAGCGTCCTGCCGTGCGCGACGACTGGTACGCAGACCATGTCACGGGTGACGTAGTCGGAGACCCCGTCCGGCCTGCTGAAGAAGCGCTCGTCAGACTGGACGTCGCAGACGATGACCCCCTCGCACTTGTCGACGACCCAGCCGGCGATGCCCTGCCCCGGCGCCAGCCGGACCTCCTTCAGTGCGCCGTCCGAATCGCCCAGAGCGACCTCGAAGCAAAGCTCACCGGTGTCGCGGTCGGCCAGCAGCAGACTGCCGCGCTCCGCGTCCACCAGGCGCGCCGCGGCCTCCACCGCGCGCCGCCTGATGACGGAGCCCTCCAGCGTCGAGTTCACGAGCGCCGAGAGGTCCATCAGCGCCCTCAGCTGGCGCACCAGACGCGCATGCTGCTCTTCCACCGCTTGCCTCCGCACTAAGAAGCGTCCTTGGCGCGATGATACGCCGCCGTCTGCTTGTCCGGTATCGCGAAAGGAGACACAATCTCCTCATGCGCTACCGCACCAAGCTCCTGCTGCTCTTCATCGCCCTCGCCGTGGTCACGAACAGCGTCTCGGTGGGATGGCTCTATCTTCGGGCGCGCGCCGACCTCTTCGACCAGATCAACACGACCGCGCTCTCGATCGCGGACAGCCTAGCGAGCCAGGTCGACCCCGGGCAGCACCGTTCCGTGCTCACGCGCGACGACGAGACCTCCCCAGCGTATCTTGCCCTCGTGCGGCAGTTCCGCGCCGTGCGCGACGCCAACCGCCGCGACGACGTCTACGTGAAGTTCGTCTACAGTTTCCGGCCGGTCCCGGGCAAGTCCGGCTCCGCGGCCTACGTCATCGACGCCGAGGAGGACGCCGAGGACAGGTCCCACGTCGGTGACCCGTACATCTTCAAGGAGATGGACAAGTACCCGCCGGACTTCCAGAAGCCCCAGGTGTTGCCCGTGCTCGTCGAGGACCAGTGGGGGACGTGGCTCTCCGCGACAGCGCCCCTGCTCGATGAAGACGGCACGTCCTTCGGGGCCGTCGGTGTCGACATCAGCGCGACGGACGTGGTCGCCCAGCTCCGCACGCTGCTCCTCGGAGGCCTGCTCACCCTGCTCGCGTCGCTCGTCCTCGCCGTGGCGCTCGCCTTCGTGCTCTCGCGCCATGTCGCTCGACCGCTCGCCGACATCCGCGACGCAGCCGCGGCGATCGGGGGCGGCGACTTCACCGCGCGCGTCGCCATGTCCACCCACGACGAGTTCGCCGAGGTCGGTGGCGCCATCAACGAGATGGCGGTCGGTCTGATGCAGCGCGACAACCTCAAGGCCACACTCGTGCGCTACGTGTCGCAGGAAGTGGCCGACGAGATAATCGCCTCCGGACACCTCCCGGACCTTGAGACGCAGCGGCGGAAGATCACGGTGCTCTTCGCCGACATGCGCGGGTTCACCAGCATCTCCGAGGGCATGTCCCCCGAGGAGATCGTGCTGCTCCTCAACCGCTACTTTGACCGGATGATCGAGACCATCTTCCGCAACAAGGGCTACCTCAACAAGTTCATCGGAGACGGGCTGATGGCCGTCTTCGGCGCGCCGCTCGACGATCCCTACCAGGAGGAGCACGCGGTCCGCACGGCGCTCGAGATGTGTGACGAGCTCCGCCTGCTCGAGGAGTCCTACCGCAAGGAGCGGGACATCGACCTGCGAGTCGCGATCGGCATCAACACGGGCGTCGCCGTCGTGGGCAACGTCGGCTCGCAGCAGAAGATGGAGTACACGGCCATCGGCGACGCGGTGAACACCGCCTCCCGGCTCGAGTCCGCCGCCAAGGAGATGAACCGGTCGATCATCGTGAGCGAGTACACCTACGTCGCCGTCCGCAACCTCTTCCACTTCGAACGCGTCGGGGAGATACAGGTCAAGGGCAAGACTGACCTCGTACCGGCATACGCGGTCGAAGGCGTCGCGGAGACTCCGGCCGAAGGCTGAGGACCGGGCGCGAGACTCATCGCACGGGTGTGTTTGCATGCTAATCATTCGTGTGCTAATCTTCCGTGGACCACTCACGGAAGGACCTGGACATGAAGCACCACCCCGGCTGCTCGGGCCCGCCGCACATACCTCTCGACGGCGTCGACCCGCTGTCGTTCGAGGTCTTCCGCGCACTCATGGACACGATGAAGATGAACGGCCGCCTGCTCATGAAGACGATGGCGGGTCGCGGCGGCCACCCCGGGCAGGCTGGATGCCTGTGGGCGATCGGGACGCGCGAAGGCATCAGCCAACGGGAACTCGCCGAGATGGTGCACGTCGCCCCGCCCACGGTGACCGCGATGCTCCAGAAGATGGAGAAGGCCGGGTTCGTCGAGCGTTGGGTCGACGAGGACGACCAGCGCATCACCCGGCTGCGGCTCACGGAGACCGGACGCGCGCTCAACCACGACCTTCGGGTCGCCCATGGCCAGTACATCGCCGCGACCATCGGCTCCATGACCGAGGACGACCGGCGCGAACTCGTCCGGCTGCTCGGGGTCCTCTCGCACAGCATCGGATCCGCGCTCGACCGGCTGGAGGAGTAGATGACCGACCTGCTCAAGACCTATCTGAAGCCCTACGGGAAGCAGATCGTGCTCGTCATGGTCCTGCTCCTGGTCCAGGCGATCGCCAACCTGTACCTTCCGAACCTCAACGCCGACATCATCAACAACGGCGTCGCCAAGGGCGACACCGCCTACATCGTGTCGACCGGCGGGTTCATGCTCGCGGTGACGTTCCTGCTGGGGATCGCCGCGATCATCTCAGTCTACTGGGGCTCCAAGACGGCGATGGCCTTCGGGCGAGACCTCCGCGCGGCGATCTTCCGCAAGGTGCAGACCTTCTCCCAGCAGGAGGTCAACCTCTTCGGCGCCCCCTCGCTGATCACGCGAAACACCAACGACGTCCAGCAGCTCCAGATGATGGTCGTCTTCGCGCTGAACATGATCATCTCGGCGCCGATAATGGTCGTCGGAGGCGTGATCATGGCCCTGCGGGAGGACGTCCCCCTCTCCGGCATCCTCGTCGTCATCATCCCGCTGATGGCGACCGTGATCGGCATCCTCGCATCGAAGGCGATACCGCTGTTCAAGGCGATGCAGGTCAAGATCGACGACGTGAACCGGGTCATGCGCGAGAAGCTGGCCGGCATCCGCGTCATCCGCGCGTTCGTCCGCACCGGATACGAGCAGGAGCGGTTCGACGCCGCGAACCGCGACCTCACCGACACCGCCCTGAAGGTCAACCGCATGCTGGCGCTCATGATGCCCTCGCTCATGGCGATCATGAACCTCTCGCTCGTGGCCGTGATGTGGTTCGGCGGGCTTCGCATCGAGAGCGGCGCGATGCCCATCGGCAACCTGACCGCGTTCCTCACCTACATCATGCAGATCCTCTTCTCCGTGCTCATGGCCACGATCATGTTCGTCATGGTCCCGCGAGCGGCCGTCTCGGCCGACCGCATCCAGAAGGTGCTCACGACCGAGCCGACCGTCAACGACCCCGCCACGCCCGCGCCGACGAGCGTCACGAAGGGCTTCATCGAGTTCAAGAACGTCGAGTTCCGCTACCCCGGCGCCGAACAGCCCGTGCTGTGCGACATCTCCTTCTCCGCGGCGCCCGGTGAGGTCACCGCGATCGTCGGAAGCACGGGCAGCGGCAAGTCGACGCTCATCAACCTGATCCCGCGCCTCTACGACATCACGTCGGGCTCCATCACGGTCGACGGCACCGACATCCGGGAGATGGACCGCGAGGACCTGTGGCGAAAGATCGGCTTCGTGCCCCAGAAGGCGTTCCTCTTCTCGGGAACGGTCGCGAGCAACCTGCGCTACGGCGACCAGGACGCGACCGACGAGCGACTGTGGCACGCGCTCGAGGTGGCGCAGGGCAAGAGCTTCGTCTCCGAGATGCCCGAAGGTCTCGAGGCTCCCATCACGCAGGGCGGCACGAGCGTCTCCGGCGGCCAGCGCCAGCGACTCGCCATCGCCCGCGCACTCGTCAAGGATCCCGAGGTCTACGTCTTCGACGACAGCTTCTCGGCGCTCGACTTCAAGACGGACTCGATGCTGCGGGCGGCGCTCAAGAAGGAGATCACCCACGCGACCACGATCATCGTCGCCCAGCGCGTGAGCACCATCATGCACGCCGACCGCATCATCGTCCTCGACGGCGGCGACATCGTGGGCATCGGGACCCACGACGAGTTGATGGAGACCAGCCCGACGTACCGCGAGATCGTCTACTCGCAGCTCACCCAGGAGGAGATCGCATGAGCGAGCCCACCCCCCGCTCAGAGAAGAGCGCGTCTTTCGGACCCAGGCCCGGGGGCCCGAGGCCCGGCGGCGGCCCCATGGGCGGCGGACCGTTCGGCGGTCACGGCATAGGCGCTGCAGTGGTCAAACCGAAGGACTTCGGCGCCTCGTTCAAGCGGCTCATGGGCCAGCTGAAGCCTCAGATGTGGCGCATCGTGATCGTCATGCTCCTCGCGATCGTGAGCGTGTCGTTCTCGATCGCGGGGCCGAAGCTCCTCGGTAGAGCCACCAACAAGCTGTTCCAGGGCGTGATCGGCAAGCAGCTCCCCGCCGACGTTCCGAAGGCGGCCATCGTCCAAGGGCTGCGCGCGAAGGGCCAGGACCGTCTGGCGGACATGCTGTCGGCGATGGACGTCACCCCCGGCGTGGGCGTGGACTTCCCCGCCATCGCGCGTATCCTCGTGCTGCTCGCGGTCGTGTACCTCCTGTCCGCGCTGTTCGCCTGGGGACAGGGCTACATCATGGCCGGCGTCGCTCAGCGCACCGTCTTCAAGTTGAGGAAGGACGTGGACGAGAAACTGGCGCGGCTGCCGCTCTCCTACTTCGACGGCCACGCCCGCGGCGACATCCTCTCCCGCGTGACGAACGACATCGACAACATCGCCAACTCGCTGCAGCAGAGCCTCACCCAGCTCATCACGGCGCTGTTCACCATCATCGGCGTGCTCGGCATGATGTTCTCGATCTCGCTGCTGCTGGCGTGCATCTCTCTGCTGACCCTGCCGATCGCGCTGGTCATAACCATGACGATCGCGAAGCGCTCGCAGAAACAGTTCGCGCTGCAGTGGGAGCGCACCGGCGACCTCAACGGGCATGTCGAGGAGATGCACACCGGACACAGCATCGTGAAGATCTTCGGCCGCCAGGCCGAGGCCATCGCGATCTTCGAGGAGCGCAACGACAAGCTGTTCGACGCGAGCTTCCGCGCGCAGTTCATCTCCGGGATCATCCAGCCCTCGATGAATTTCATCGGCAACCTCAACTACGTCGCCATCGCCGTCATCGGCGGCCTTCGCGTGGCGTCGGGCACCCTCTCTCTCGGCGACGTGCAGGCGTTCATCCAGTACTCGCGCCAGTTCACGATGCCGATCGCGCAGACCGCGTCGATCGCGAACGTCTTCCAGTCGGCCGTCGCCTCCTCGGAGCGCGTCTTCGAGCTGCTCGACGAGGCCGAGGAGAAGCCCGACACCGCGAGTCCCATGCGACTCGCGAAGGCTACCGGCGCCGTGGCGCTCGAACACGTCTCGTTCCGCTACAAGCCGGACGAGCCGCTCATCGACGACCTGAACCTCGACGTGAAGCCGGGCCAGACCGTCGCGATCGTCGGCCCGACCGGCGCCGGCAAGACCACCGTCGTGAACCTGCTCATGCGCTTCTACGAGATCGACGAAGGCCGCATCCTTCTCGACGGCGTCGACATCCGCGACATGACCCGGGACGACCTGCGCGCGACGTTCGGGATGGTCCTGCAGGACACGTGGCTGTTCGGTGGGACGATCCGCGACAACATCGCCTACGGGCGCGAAGAGGCCACCGAGGAGCACATCGTCGAAGCGGCGAAGGCGGCGTACGTCGACCACTTCGTCCGCACGCTCACCGACGGCTACGACACCAAGCTCGACGACGAGGCAGGCAACCTCTCGGCGGGCGAGAAGCAGCTGCTCACCATCGCCCGAGCGTTCCTCGCGGACCCGGAGATCCTCATCCTCGACGAGGCGACGAGCTCGGTCGACACGCGCACCGAGGTGCTGATCCAGAAGGCGATGCGCGAGCTGATGAAGAGTCGCACCTCGTTCGTCATCGCCCACCGCCTCTCGACGATCCGCGACGCCGACGTGATCCTCGTGATGGACCACGGCAGGATCATCGAGACCGGCACGCACGAGGAGCTGCTCGCGGCGAAGGGCTTCTACTTCGACCTCTACAACAGCCAGTTCCTCGAGAGCTTCGACGAGGCGGTGTAGGCGATGCCGACGCGTCGCGTCCTGGCCGCGCAGAACATCAGCCGCATGTGCGCGGTCTGCGGCGTCGAGAACGGCGCCGGCCTCCACGCGCGCTTCCTCGAACTCGAGGGCGGCGAGCTGCTCGGCGTCTTCCGGCCGACGCCCGAACAGCAGGGGTATCCCGGCAGGCTCCACGGCGGCCTCGCCTCGACGATCCTCGACGAGACCATCGGTCGGGCGGTGAGCATGAGCGACCCCGATGCCTGGGGAGTCACCGTCGAGCTGACCGTGCGGTTCCGGAAGCCGGTGCCGCTCGACGGTGACGTCCGCGCTCTCGCCCGGATCACCAAGGACGGCGGGCGGATCTTCGAGGGCTCGGGGGAGATACTCCTCGAAGACGGCACCGTCGCCGTCGAGGCGCGCGGCCGCTACCTCCGGATGCCTATCGAGAGCATCGCGGAGGGCGACTTCGGCTCCGAGTGGTTCACCGACGAGCGTGAGCGGCCCGCGACCGTGGAGATCTAGTCGGCGCAGAACGGAGGTCGGTCAGCCCCTGTCCTCATCGCCGGCGGGCGAGTACCCATTCGTTCGCGCGATCGCGTCGAGAGTCACGCAGACCGCGTCCTCGACGACCATCGACGTCCGCCGCTTCATCTCGTCCTCGAAGACCACCCTCAGGTAGCCGTGGCATTCGTCGCAGAGGTGGAGCCGATGCGCCGGATCGCTCTCCTCGTACGTGTAGCGCATCCTCACGGTCGCGCGCGAGCCGCAACGGGCACACCTCAGGCGCTCGAAACCCCATTCGGCATGGCACAGCGAGCACCAAAGGCCGCGCTGGCCACCCTGCAGCGCGGTGCTCTCACCCATCCGGCCCAGCGCCGCCGGCGAGCCGCAGACCGGGCAGGACCCCGAATCCCACAAGCTCCACCGAATCTCGCCCAGAGACTCGAGCGCCGCGGCCGAGGGGCCGGTGAGGAAGGGGGAAAGCGCCGAGGTCAGGACGAACGAGACGGTCGGCAAGGAGAGCGCAGTCCCGCTGTCTCCGAGCGCTTCCCAGACCTGACTCGCGAACGCCTCGGGATCCTTCACGGCATCCGCGATCCTCTCGTCGTTCAGCGCGCTGGCCAGGTCGGCCTCCCTCAGGGCGATCGCCTGCCCCGGGTCGAGACCGGCCGCATCCGCGACGTGTGCCGCGATCTTCCCCACGACGGCCCGATACTCCTCACCGGGCACCTTCGGTTCGCTCAACAGGAAGAGCGGCTGGCCCGTCACCAAGGACTCCGTCGCGGCTTCGGCGACCGGCGCCTCGTAGCCGGGAGCACCAGCCTCGGCTTCCGCCTGGATCTCCCATATCCCCTTGAAGAACCGCAACCGGGCCGCCGAGTCCTCATCGGCGGCCTCGAGATACGCGTCAGCGGCCTCGATCACTTCGTCCGTCCTCATCGGTCTCCCCTCTTGCCGGCCGCACCCATCGAGACGGCGGCTTACGGAAGGGCCGGACCCGATCCCGGGCCCGGCCCTTCCGGTATGGCCGTCGGACGATCTACTCCTGGACCACGTTCTTCCCGCTGGTGAGCTGCTCGTCCGCCCAGTGGCCCCAGTGGTACCGTGCGTCGGACTCCGATACGCGGCCGTCGCCGAACATCAGGCGCGCCGAACCGCGATACGGCTGGAAGATGCCGGCGCCCAGGTACGCGTGCGCCATCCCGATCATCGCGATCATGACGAACGAGACGTCATGCGCGAGCAGGGCGAGGCGGAGCACCATGGGATCGACGAACCTGCCCGCCCAGAGCACGACGCCGCTGATCGCTATCAACACGGCGAAGCAGACGAGCGCGATGTCGGCGAGCCTCTGCCCGGACTTCGTCTCGTGCTGCTTGGGCATGTGCGTCGTCTTCGGGGTGAACAGGTACTTGACGAACAGCTTCATGAACAGCTTGTCGTCATCGTCCCACTTGGCGAAGTTGTTCTTCACCATGTGCGAGAAACCCTTGGGCGCCGCGATGAGCGCGAACAGCGGTATCGCGATGAACGCCACCGCGAAGACCCGATGACCCAAGCGGAGGATCTGCACGACGTCGCGGCCCACGGCCTGTCCGAGAGCGGGCACGAAGACGAAGAGGCCGCTCAGGATGAGAGCGATGCAGGCGGTGGTGTGGATACCGTGCGTCCACCGCTTCAATGCGCTGTGGCGCTGTATGTAGCGAGTCACTGCCCCTCCTCCTCACTCTTGGAAGCGCCCACGTTCGACGCGTCGCGCTTGTACCCGATGCCTGTCAGGAACGAGATGCCGAGACCGCCGAAGACCGCGGCCACGCCCAGGCCGGTGAGAGGCTTGAGCAGGTGCCACAGAGCGATCGAGTCGGGGGCTTTCGGGTCGCGCACGAGCCCGTGTGCGTCGAGACCGAACTTCGCGACGAACAGCGAATGCATGCCGCCCATCTCGGACTCCCCGTAGAGTTCGGCCTTGTCGAACCCCTCGGCCTGGAGATCCTCGACGCGCTTCTTGCCGGCCGCGATCATGTCCGCCCGAGGGCCATACGAGAGCGCGTGCGCCGGGCAGGTCTTGACGCACGCGGGCAGAAGGCCCCGCGCGGTGCGGTCGTTGCACAGCGTGCACTTGTTCGAGACTCCGAGCTCCCCGCGGAACTTGGGGACCCCGAACGGGCACGCGGCGTTGCAGTACTTGCACCCCACGCACTTCGCCCTGTCGAGATTCACCGTCCCGTCATCGAGCTTGCTGATCGCACCGACCGGGCACGCTTCCGCGCACGCCGCGTTCGTGCAGTGGAAGCACGCCCGGCGGGAGAACGCCCACTCGATGCCGCTGGTGGTGTCCTCCTCGCGGAACTCGATGAGAAGACGCGTGTCGCCGTTCAGGTCCGACATGCTCTGGTATGAGCCGGTGAACTCGTAACCGTCCTTGACGAGGCTCGAGGGGAGCATGTTCCACTGCTTGCACTGCACGCTGCAGCCCTTGCACGCGCTGCACTTCGATGAGTCGTACAGGATCGCGTTCTCAGCCATGAGTCATACCCTCCCTATGCCTTCTCGACGTTGACGAGGTACGCCTTGTACTCGGGGATGGAGCTGTTCGCATCTCCGACGTTCGGCGTGAGGTCGTTCGCGATCGCGCCGGTAGCGTAGCCGGAGGCGTAGCCCCAGTGCCATGGCATGCCGACCTGGTGCACGGTCTTGCCGTCGATGTCGAACGGCTTGAAGCGCGGGGTGACCATCGCGGCCATCTCGATCGAGCCCCGGTCGTTGAAGACCCGGACCTGATCGCCGTTGGTGATGCCCTTCTCCTCCGCGAGCTCGAGCGATATCTCGACGAACATCTTCGGCATGGCCTCCGCCAGCCACGGGATGTTGCGAGTCATGCCGCCGGTCTGCCAATGCTCCGTCAGACGGTAGGTGGTGCAGACGATCGGGTACTTCTTCGGATCGCCCGGCTTCACCGATGCCGCTTTCCCGAAGGTCAAGCCGGGATTCGACTGGCGGCCGTTGAACAGGTTGGTCACTGGGGTCTCGAACGGCTCGTAGTGCTCGGGGAACGGGCCGTCCTTCATCCCGTTCAGGCCGAAGAGATGACCGGCTCCGTCCGACTGCATGATGAAGGCGGTGTTGTTCGGCGGGATCCAGCTCAGGACGATCTTCGCGTCCTTCGGGTCGGTGACCTTGAACGCGAAGTCAGGCACGTCGTTGTTCTTCCACTCGGTGCCGGTCCACTCGACGAGCATCCTGGCGGGATTCCAGGGCTTGCCGGTGATGTCCGCCGACGCGCGGTTGTAGACGATGCGGCGGTTGACCGGCCACGAGAACGACCACTTCGGGAAGAGGCCCAGTTCGCCCGGGTCGTCCTTGAGCCGCGAGCCGGTCGGCTGCTTCGTCGGATCGCCGGGGGCGTCGTTGTTGTTGTAGTAGCCGGAGTAGATCCACACGCCGCATGCCGTGGAGCCGTCCGCCTTGAGCAGGGGGAAGTTCTTGACGAGCTTGCCGTCGGCGACGGTGTAGCCGTTCATGCCCCGGGCGACCTTCGTGATGTCCGACTTGCCGTCCGTCTCGTAAGGCCAATACAGCTTGGTGAGCTGCTCAGGATTGGGGCCGGCCTCGGCCTCGAAGAGCTCCTTCAGCTTCTTGTAGAGCTCGTGCATGATCTCGAAGTCGTCCTTCGCCTCTCCTGGGGGATCGAGGGCCTTGTAGCGCCACTGGACCCAGCGGCCGGAGTTCGAGATCGTGCCCTGCTTCTCGTAGTGAGCCGCGGCTGGGAGCATGAAGACCTCGGTCTGGATCGCCGCCGAGTCGACGCCCGGCGCCTTCCAGAACTGCATGGTCTCGGTCTCCCACAGGTCGACGGCGACGAGCCAGTCGAGCTTCGCCATCATCTTGCGCTCGAACGTCGAGTTCGGGCCGGCGACGGCCGGGTTCTGACCCCAGCACATCATGCCCTTGACGATGCCTTCGCTGACGGACTCGAAGACGCCGATGTGGGTGTGGTTGACCTTGTTGAGCTTCGGGAGCATGTCGTACGCATAATCGTTCCCGAACGTGGCGTAGGGGCCGTAGACCTCCTTGAGGTAGCTGACGACCCACTTCGGCAGGTTGGTCTTGAACCCGGCGCCGGGAGTCTCCCCGGCGAGATACGCCGCGAGATCCGGGTACTTCGCCGCAGTAGGGGTGTTCATGTACGCCGGCCACGTGTTCGCGAGCGTTCCCATGTCCGTCGAGCCCTGGACGTTGGCCTCACCGCGAAGCGCGTTGATGCCGCCACCGGCGACGCCGATGTTGCCCAGGAGCATCTGGACGAGGGCCATGGCGCGCACGTTCTGCGAGCCGTAGGTGTGCTGGGTCTGGCCCATCGCATACAGGATGGTCCCGGACTTGGCGGGTGCGCCGGATGCGGCGAACGTCTCCCACACCTCGAGGAGCTTCTCTTCGGGGCAACCGGTGACCTTGGAGACCATCTCGGGCGTGTAGCGCTCGTAGTGCTTCTTCATCAGCTGCCACACGCACTGCGGATCCTGCATGGTCGGATCCTTCTTGGCGACCTTCGCAGCCGGAAGCTCGAACTTCGGGACGCCCGCGGCGGTCACGTAGGCGGTCGCCGCCGGCTTGCCGGTCTTCGGGTCCAGGCCCGTGTTCCAGGGCTTGACCTCCGCTACCTGGTACTTCCAATCGTCGACCGCGTACTTGTTCTCCTTGTCGTCCCAGCCAGAGAACAAGCCAGTGGCCTCGTCGAACTTGTACGCGGGATTCACGAGGAACGTGGCGTTCGTGTAATCCTTGACGTAGTCCTTCTGCCACAGGTCGTTGTCGATGATGTACTTCATGAGACCGCCGTAGAAGGCGATGTCGGTACCGGACCTCAGGGGAGCGTAGATATCCGCCAGAGCGGCGGAACGGGTGAAGCGGGGGTCGACGACGATGTACTTCGCGCCCTTCGCCCTCGCTTCCTGCACCCACGCCATGGTGACGGGGTGGTTCTCGGCGTTGTTGGAGCCTATAGCCAGGATGACATCAGCGTTCTTGAAGTCGCAGAAATGGTTCGTCATCGCTCCGCGACCGAATGAGGGGCCAAGACCGGCCACCGTGGAGCTGTGTCATATACGGGCCTGATGTTCGATGTAGGTCAGACCGAGCCCACGGCACAACTTCTGGAGCGCGTAGCCCTCCTCGTTGTCGAGCGCGGCGGCACCGAAGTTGGCGATGGCCTCGCAACGGTTGACGGTCACACCCGCTTCGTCCTTGAGCTCGTAGTTCTCGTCGCGGGTCTTCTTGATCCGCGTGGCGATCTCCTCGATCGCCTTCTCCCACGAGATGTCCTCCCACTCGGCCTTGCCGGCACGACGTACCTTCGGCTTGGTCAGGCGGTTGGGATTGAGGATCCGCTCGCCGGTCTTGTCGTCGTAGATGGAGCGGACGCTGAACTGGGAGGATCCCTTCGAGCAGAGACCACCGCGATTGATCGGGTGGTCCGGATCGCCCTCTATGTTGATGAGTTCGCCGTTCCGGACCGAGACGATGGTCCCGCATCCGCCTGAGCAGTAACAGCAGATGGTCGCTGTCTCCTGCACGTCGACGAGTTTCCACCCCGTCTCAGTCCCGACCGCCAGAGCGGAAGACTGGCCGACGAACTCGTACATCGCGGTCGTCATCAGCGCTGCGCCGGTCAGCTTGAGAAATCCCCGCCTTGTGACTCCCATCCCTACCTCCCATTCGTATTCGACGATTGCGAGTAGGCTGGATGTCGCCCCGGGCCGTGTCGGCGGACCGGATGAGAGCAAGAAAAATGCACCTAGATCGGTGCATCATCCAGCGTGATGGAGCCTTTGCGACTGCGGATACACTACTGACGTTATAGCACACGGAATACCCGAACGTGCGCGTCCCTGGATGTGTCCGGCGAACGGCCTCCGGTGTCGTGCGCAGCCTAGCCCTGACGCCCCTCGATAGCGGCCAGCAGGATAGCGGCCGCGATGCCGAGACGCCGGTCGAACCGGCCGGACGGGTCCATCGAGAAGTCGACGTTCACCTTGTAGACGAAGGGGTTGAACGCCTGGTCGATGCTGCCGACCTTCTGCCCGGTGGCAGGGTCGGGGAAGAAGACGTCGTACTTCTGCGGCACGAGGTTCGTGAGCAGGCGGCGAAGGAGCGCCAGGGCCATGCTGTCCTCGATCAGCGTGCCGATCTTGGTCTCGGCGGCATCGAGCACTTCCCACTCGTCGCGCAGTATCGAGCGCCCGCCTCGACGGCGCATGACGCCGACCTTCTCACCGGAGACGGAGTCGGTCACGTCGTAGGACGCGGAGAAGTCCAAGACCTGCCGCGCCTGGATGCAGAGAAGCTCGGTCGTCTTCGCGACGTCGGCGTAGACGCGGATGTCCTCCTTGAGTTTGAACGCCTTCTGCTCGCAGAACGCGGCGAGCGCGCCCTGCGCGTCCCAGACGTGGAACGCGCCCCCCGCGAGCTTGAGCACCTTGCGCCGAACCAAGTAGCGGTCCGCGACGAACGTCCCGTGGACACTCATGTGTCCTCCTCCTCGAAGGTGAGCCTACCCGCATGATGACACACGCGACGGCAGGCGGTTCGGGCCGCTACCTAGCGGCGGCGCGCTGGACGAGCCAGGCGCCCGCGAGGATCGCCGCTCCAGCCACGGCCGTGACCGGCGCCGGGCGTTCCCCGAGGACGACGGCGGCGAGCAAGAGCCCGAACAGCGGCTGCGTGAACTGGATTCCCGCGATCCGGCTGATCCCGCCCTTCGCGAGCGCCCAATACCAGGCGATGTAGCCCAGGATCGACGTGAGCAGGGCGAGCACGAGGACCGAGACCCAGGCCGCAGAGCCCGCATGGGGCCATCCCCGGGACGCGAGGGTCCATCCGAGCAGGGGCAGCAGCGCGATCGACGAGAAGCTCACACCCCAAAGCGTCGTCGACCGGGCCGGGTATCCGGATCCCGTCAAGAGCGCACCGGCAGCGTATCCCGCCGCGCAGACGACCGCCGACACGAGGATGATCGCGTCCCCCCGCGTGCCAGCGCCCGACGCGGCGCCGGCGGTCCTCCAAACGATCACCGCCGCCTCGCCGGACAGCGCGATCGCGCATCCCGCCATCCACGTCTTGGAGACCCGTCGACGCTCGAGGAGCGTCCCGAACAGGCTCGTGAACACCGGCAGCGTCGCGAGGATCAGAGCCCCGTGCAGTGCGGAGGTGACGTGCTGGCCGACGGTGAACAGGAGCGGGAAGACGACGAACGCGGCTAAGCCGGAGAAGCCCAGCAAGGCCTTGCCCCGCGAGTCCGCGGGGAGGGGCTGGCGCCACGCGATGACGAGCGGTAGAGCGACGCAGCCCGCCAGCACGGTCCTGAGGATGCCTACCAGCAGGGGGTCGATCTCCGCGGCTGCCACCTTGGTGAACAGCGGCGTCCCGCCCCAGACGACCATGACGGCGAGAGCGACCGCGACCGGGATGCCGACGGCTGTGTCCTGCTTGACAGACATGCGGCTCCCTCTGACGACGCGGCGCGAGCACGGACAACGGTACCAGTACGCCACCCGGGACGCATCGTCGCAGGAGCGCGAAACGCCCGCCCCCATCCCGGGGGCGGGCGTCTTTCGCTCATCGCGCTTCCCGCGCGAGGACCTTGTCTAGACCTCGTCAGGGGCGATCTGCGGAAGCCTGCTGGCGTGCTCCGCATGCATCGCGTGCGACTCGCCTGAGTGGATGTCGATCTGCTTGGTCTCCGGGAGCAGGACCAGACCGACGAAGAAGCACACACCCGCGACGATCATCGGGTACCACAGACCGGCGTAGTTGTTGCCGGTCGCGCCCAACAGGCTCAGACCGATGATCGGGACCATCCCGCCGAACACGCCATTGCCGATGTGGTACGGCAGAGACATCGACGTGTAGCGGATCTTCGTCGGGAAGAGCTCGACGAGGAACGCGGCGATCGGACCGTAGACCATCGTCACGTAGATGACCTGGACGAAGATGCAAGCGCCGAGCACCCACGGGTTGTAGCCCTGGTACGGGAAGATGAACTGCTGGAACTCGACGATCGCGGCGGGATTGGCGGCGATGGCCGGCGACGACCCCAGCGCGGCAACCGCAGGCTGGTTGTACGTGGCAGGCGCGAAGGCGGCCATGAGACCGTAGAGCGGGTACCACGTCAGCACGGCCAGTGCCATGCCGCCCAGCATGATTGGCTTGCGGCCGATGCGATCGGACAGCGAACCGAAGAACACGAAGAACGGTGTCGCCACGAGCAGCGCGCCGGCTATGATGACGTTCGAAGGGATCAGGGCGACGTGGAACACCTTCTGAAGGTAGAACAGCGCGTAGAACTGTCCCGTGTACCACACGACGCCCTGGCCCATGGTCGCGCCGAACAGCGCGAGCAGGACCCACCTGAGGTTGTACGGGTTGCCGAAGCTCTCCTTGATCGGGTTCTTGGAGAGCCCGCCGGACTTCTTCAGACCGGAGAAGAGCGGAGACTCCTTGAGCGAGATGCGGATGTAGAGCGAGACCAGGACGAGTATGGCCGACACGAGGAACGGGACACGCCAGCCCCACGCATCGAACTTCACTTCGCCCAAGATGCTGCGCGTGGCGAGGATGACGCCGAGCGACATGAACAGACCGGCGGTCGCCGTGATCTGGATCCAACTCGTGAAGAAGCCGCGGCGACGCTCCGGCGAGTGCTCGGCCACGTACGTGGCCGCGCCACCGTACTCGCCACCGAGCGCCAAGCCCTGCAGGATGCGCAATCCGATCAGGATGACGCCCGCGATCGGACCGATCTTGTCGATCGTGGGGAGCAGGCCGACGGCGAACGTGCAGATACCCATCAGGGTCATGGTGACCATGAAGGTGTACTTGCGGCCGATCAGGTCGCCGATCCTGCCGAACACGATCGCGCCGAACGGGCGGACGACGAAACCGACGGCGAACGCCGCCAGCCACGCGATCATGTTCCCGAGGCTCGTGCCCGTCTGGTAGAACTTGCTGGAAATGACCGTAGCCAAGCTGCCGAAGATGTAGAAGTCGTACCACTCGACCATCGTGCCGACCGACGAGGCCGCAATGATCTTGACGATCCCTTTCTCCGAGACCGTGTTCGCTGCGGTGTCTGCCATCTCCCTGCCTCCCTTGCCGTCGCCTGGCGCCCTATGCCGACGAACACACCTGGGCGCGCGGTAGCCTTCCTGGCAGCGATGATAGGGGTGTTCGGAGCGTCAACAGAGAAGCACACCCGCGAACGGGCTTCCCGTGCCAGGGAACGGCGGCGTTTCCTCGGCAAACGGTAGGGCGGTCGGCCGCGCGTCTACCGCGTCGCCTCCAGCACCGACGCATACCCCTGCGTGAACCAAGGGTCGCCCTGCGCGTTCGTGCCCGTGCTCGGCGACGTCACGCGCAGGCGCTCCAGGAGGGCGACTCGGCCGGTCCCGACCAGACCGTCCACGACGAAGGCCTGCTCGGCGTCGATGTCCGGGGCGATGTGATGTGTCGGCAGCGGGATCGTGCTCCCGATCTCCAGGCGAGAATCGAACGACGCCGTCGCGACCCAGACCGGCACTCCGGCGAGCGTGACATGCGTCCGCCAGAAGCGGGCGTGATGGCGCCGGCGCACGGTGGCCACGCCCTCGTGCTTCTCGAACGCGATGTCCTGCACCGCTCCTCCGAGGAACGTGGGCGTCACCGGTGCGGTCGGGTACGGTCGATTCCCGAGTGCGGCGAAGACCGCTCGGGTCAGCGTCGCGAACGAAGGCTTGTCGGCGACCTGCCACCCGGCGGCCTCGAACGCCGAGGTCAGCATGGCGGGCGTGCCGACGAAGACGATCCCGATCGGCTCTTGCGGTGAGCCGTCGAGCTTCTCGGAGTGGAGCGGCAGCCGCCGGAGGTCGGCCGAAGTCGGAAGGGGCCGGCCTGTCGGGCCGGTCGCGACGACCCACGGCCGAGCAGGCGTCTCGGCGGTCACCTTCGCAAGCAGCGGGTCGACCTGTGCTCCCGCGACCACGGCGGCGACCGCGGCGAGCGAAACGGCGAGTGTCGCGACACGGCGGGACCGCAGGCCGGACCACACCGGCCATGCTTCTCGCATCCCCCCATACCGGACGAGCATCAGGTAGCAGCCGCACGTGACGCTGAGCCAAGCGAGCGCGAGCGACCATGAAGCGAACACGTCACTCGTCCAGTGCACGCCCAGGTAGACTCGCGACAGTCCCACGGCGGCAACGGCGGATCCAGCGACGAACAGGACCGCGAGCCGGACCCGAAGGTTCCCTGATCCTCGCCAGAGCACGAAGACGACGACACCGGCCAACAGCAGACTCTCGAACGCGTGTCCCGACGGGAAGCTGAACGACGACGGCTCCTTGATGAGTGCGAAGGCGACCGGAGGCCGTGGCCGACGGAACGCCAGCTTCAAGAGCGTCTGAAGCACGACCCCGCTGGAGAGCGTGATGACGAGCATCGCCGCCTCACCGCGTCGGCCCCACATCGTGAGCAACAGGGCCGAGATACCCGCCAGGAGCAGGATCACGCGGGAGTCGGCGAGAACGGTCGCGATCCACAGCAGACGCGTCAGCGCGGGCGTCCGGAAGACACGCAGGAGCGCCGAGATCCGCGGGTCGTAGCTCGTGATCGCCCGGGACAGAGCGAGCGACCGCGCGATGGACACGAAACCCGAGAGGAAGTAGAGAGCCGAAGCGGTGGTCAGAGTCAGGTAGAGCCCGCCCGGTCTCTCTCGCGAAGTCCGTCTGCCGAGCCATCCGAAGAAACGCGGGTGGCGCCCGACAAGGGCGCGGACCTCCGTGTCGTCTCGCAAGGCGCGCCAGACGCTTGCGCCCACGCTTCGAGCGGACCGCCAGAGGCCGGGACCGAAGGACGCGACGAACCAGTCGAGGAGCAGGACCAGCGCGGCGATGAAGGCGCCGAACGTCACGAAGGCGACGGTGCGATCGGCCCACGCCGACACCAGTCGCAACGCCCACAAGAGCGCGATGCCCGCCGTAAGCGCGACTACGACGCGAGAGCGAGTTCCGACCCGACGCTTCGTCCTGGACACCCCCACTCGTCCGGTGGACAGAGCCTATCACGGGTCTCGCCGACCCGACGCACGAAGGCCCGCCTCTTCCGGGGCGGGCCTTCATCATGTCGCTCTGGCGGAGAGGGGGGGGTTCGAACCCCCGTGACGGGGATACCGCCAAACGGTTTTCGAGTGCGAGGGAGCGCATACCGGAGGGGAACGGACGAGAGCATCTGGTGCTGCTCCGTGCGCATAGTGAGCCATTCGCATCCGCTTCGTGTCACGTCATGACAGCCGCTGACGGTCGACCCGCTAGCAGATGGCGTCTCGTGCCGGTCCATGATCCCTCACCCCTTATCACCCCTTGGCGATGTTGATGGCGCGGGCGACCAGCATGAGCACGATCCCGAACGAGATCGTGCTCTCCAGTCCCATCAGGAACTTGGCCGTCCTCGAGTACGGCATGGCGTCGGTAGGTGAGAATGCCGTCGCGGTCGTCACGGAAACATACAGGTAGTCCGAGAAGGCCGGCGTCCAGCCCTCCGGCGCGAGCCCCTCTTGATCCGCCTGCTGCTGCGGGAAGACGAGATCGGGCAGTCTCCCACTATCCCCGGCGCGGTCCTCGGGTCCACCGCCGTCGACCTCCCAGTAGGCCAGTGCGAACACCGCGAGGTTGACCACCCAGAGCACGACGCCGGCAAGAAGCAGCCCGAACGGGTCGAGTGTCGATCCCCTGAAGACGTTTCGGACGAGCAACAGCAGACTCAGAGTATTGGCGAGGGCAAGCATCGCCACGACCCCGCGCGCGAGCCATCGCATGTGGACGCTCGGCCCCTCCAGGTCCGACCGGTAGACGGCAGCGGAGGCGAGCAGCAGGGCGGCCGACAGGACCGGGAACAGCCAGACCGGTCGAAGCGCGAGGCTGTTCGCCAGCCAAGCCTGTCCGGCGATGATGATGACGGCGGCAAGGAAAGTCGACCCACGCGAATCCGCGTAGGCCTTCAGCTCCGACCAGAGCGTCCGGTCATCCTCAGCCGTCACTGATCCCTGACGTCCTCATCCGTCTCGACACGCTCCACGGTCCCGGAGTGCTCGCGCGGGTTCACGGCGCGGATCATCGCGACGATGCCCCACGCGATCAGCGCGTAGACGGCGATCGCGACGATAGCGCTCCATTCGAAGACGGCCCCCGACACGCGTGCCGTGCCGAAGATCGTGGCGAACGGGGCCATGAGGACATCGGACACCCCGTACATCATGCGAACGAATCCCGCGCCACTGTTGGCGCCCAACATCTTGAGGACGAAGCGGATGGCGATGAGCACCTCGATCACGCCGAAGACGAACCATACAACCCGAGACACCACCGCTTCGATCGGCGCGCGGACCTCGGTATGGACCTGACTGCGACGATCGGTCGAAGCTGTGTTCACGTTCGACATGAAGTACTCCCTCTACGCGGCCCGACGGCCAGAGATCAGGTTGAATATGAACAGGACGAGTGCGATGACCAGCAGCGCGTGGATCAGTCCACCGCCGATGTGCCCGATGAATCCTAAGAGCCAGAGCACGAACAGGATGACGATGATCGTCCATAACATCGCGATCGCCCCCAAACGACGATGGATCGACAGGTCCGTACATGGCGTATGTACCCGCCTGACGGCCGACGTTTCATTCGACGAGCACTCCGGGAATACACACGGTCGTGCACCTGCCACCTGAAGGAGATGGATAAACGATGATGGGATTCGGTCGCGGAATAGGAACCGGCTTCAACAACATGATGGGTAGCGGCTGGTCCGGTGGCCTGCCGATGTTCCTGCTCGGTGCGCTCGTCGTCGCAGGGATCGTGCTTCTCGTGATCTGGGCGATGCGGAGACCGGGCAGCAGAGAACACCGCAGCGGCTGAGATCGCCGGAGTGAATCGCCCCGGGTTCAGTGGAGAATCGATTCCTTGAGTCCGACTGTATCGTTCGCGGCCCACTCGATCCCGTAGGGATCCTCGGACTCGACCGGTGACATGTCGCCGATCGGCTCGAGCAGTCGCCGTACGTAGGTGACGTCCGCGACCCAGAGCAATCCGGTAGCAATACCCCAAAAGCACGTGGCCCCGTTCCTCTTTTCCAGAGGCTCCGGGACCACGTTTTGCCTGCATATGGCGGAGAGGGGGGGATTCGAACCCCCGTGACGGGGATACCGCCAAACGGTTTTCGAGACCGCCGCATTCAACCACTCTGCCACCTCTCCGCGAGGTGCTACGGCGAAGGATCGCCGGGGTGTCGCTGGCGGAGAGACAGGGATTCGAACCCTGGATACGGTTCAACACCGCATACACGATTTCCAGTCGTGCGCCTTCAACCACTCGGCCATCTCTCCAACGCGCCCCCGGTCCCGGCCGAGTGGCTGGCCGGACGGGTCGCTGGCGCAAGCGCGAGTATACCCAGTCGCCGCGCGCTACGCCAGGTCGCGCACGCGCTGCGCGGCCGCCTTCGCGAGGTCCTCGCCCACGAGCAGCCGCAGCTGACCGACGATGTTGTCCGCGATGACCGGCAGGTCGCCGCGCACGAGCGTATCGGACGTCTTGCCGATGCGGCGCGACTCGAGATCGACGGACACGGTCGCGAGCACGGTCCCCACGATCGGCCGGAGGGTCTCCTCTATGCGCGTCCCGAGCAGGCTACCCATCCGTGCCTGCCTCGCCACGCGCCGCGCGCATGAACAGCACCATCGACCGGCGCACCAGGTAGAAGTAGACGGCGAGACACGCCATCGAGACGATGATGAGCCCGTCGGAGCCCATCTCCGCCATCTCGGACGACAGCCCGAGCGGCAAGAACCTCGCGACCCAACCCACGAGCACCGACGCCGCCAGACACACGACGCCGGCGAGCACGTACGTCATGTTCTCGGCGATCATCGAGCCCTCGGAGACGCGCTGGAGCGCGAGCACGCTCACGAGCAGGCCCGCTGCGAAGACGAGCGCTAGCACTCCGAGTATGTCGGCAGACGTCATGGCGAGCAGGCCTCTCGTTTCGGCGTCATGTGCGCACGGTCACTATCCTAGTTTCGGCAAGGTTGGCCCGCGGATTTAGCCCAGACAGGCAGGAATGCCCTGTCGCGGTCAGTCCGCGCCTCCCCCTCCGCCCCCTCCTCCGCCTCCGCCGCCGCCCGAGAATCCGCCTCCGCCGCCGGAGGAACTCGACATCTCGGAGCGCGCCACGGCCGCCGCGGACGCGAAACCGGTGGACAGCGCGCCGACCGGCGAGGAGTAGCCTTGACCCGCATATGCCCACCAGTAGACCGTGCGGAACGCCGGGTCCTCGACGACCTCGGGGATGCGCACGCGCATCGCTTCGATCACCTGCTCGGCGATGCCGAAGACGACGGCGAGCACCAGGAACCTCTCCCAGAGCTTCACGTGACCCGGCGGCGCCTCGCTCAGCCGGGAGAAGTCGCGCAGGTAGTCGTGCACGCCCTTGTAGCGCGCGTACAGGTCGTTCGCCTCGCGCGAACGGCGGCTCATGCGCGTCGCCGCGAAGCCCATCGCGACCACGCACGGCAGGCCGACGAGCACGGGCAGACCGCTCTCGGCGATCGCCACCGCGAAGACGGTCGACACCGCCACCGCCACCGCGAGCATCCAGGCGCCGGCCTGAGCGTACGCCCCCGCGCTCTCGAACCAGCCGCGCGCGGACGCCTCTTCGGCGACTTTCGCGCGCCACTTCTGCATCCCGCTCGCGAAGACCTGCGGGTTCGCCTTGGCCTCGGCCTTGAGCTGCGCCAGCGTCAGCACGCTGCTCCCCGCGATGGTCGTGAAGACGAGCGAGAGCAGCTCCTGGTCGAGGACGTGCAGCTCACCCCAGCGTGACGCGTCGAGGGTGAGCTCGTAGGTCTGCTCCTCCTTGGCGCCGAAGAGACCTTGATGGGAGACGCTGAGCGGCCGCATCGAGAGCACGCCGCGGTCCGCGAGGTCCATGAACGTCGCCGCGACCTCGGGATCGCCCACCTTCCCGAACCGCCAGAGCGCACCGACGAGCGCGGGATGCGTGTCGGGCGCCGGGTCCTCCCGCAGGTAGCCGCCTGGGAAGTCGCTCTTGTGCTCCTTTCCGAAGCGGAAGAACAGCCCGGCCACGATGGCGAGGCCGAGCAGCGGCAGCGCCACGCCGGCGCCGGTCGCCGCGGCCACGGTGCGTCGCGCGGCGGCGCGCTTCGCGTTCGCCTCGTTCGCCCAGCGCCCCTCTTCGGCAAGCACTTCCTGCTCGCGAGCGGCCGCGATGGGCGCGGCCTTCGGCAGGGCTTCGACCGGGAAGAGCACGCGCCCCTCGACGAAGGTCCGCGCGGGGAGGTCGGAGACGGACAGCGACACGCTCGCGTCGGGTTCGATGGTGACGACACCGGTGAGTGGTCCGTGCGCCCACGCGCGGACCTGCTCCCTCGTCACGCCGGGCGGCAGGATCAGCTTGACGCTCACCTCGCCGGTCGGGAGTTCCCACTAGTCGCCGACGAACTTCCAGTACAGCTCGCTCGTGTCCGAGTAGCGTTGGGCCGCCCCGCGCACCACGTAGCGCAGCGCGAACGTCGCCTGGGTGTCGGCACTCCGGTGGAACGCCTCGACGAGCACGCGCGAGCCCTCGTCGGTGACGCGGTACGTCCCCGGAGGCCGGGACTCGCCGGCGCTCGGGTCGGTCGTGAGGGCGAACTTCCCGTCGGGTCCGCCGACGCCCTGGATCTCGATCTCGCGTCCGCTCTTCTCGAGATACCAGTAGACGCGGCTGTAGTCGCCGGAGAAGTCGAAGGACCGCGACTCGATGACGGAGAGCGAACCGTCCCCCGCCACGACCCCCGCGATCTCCACGCGCGGCATCGAGTAGCTCTTGGCGAGGGCGGCCGCCGGCGCGACGAGCAGCACGGCGAGGACGAGCAACAGAGCGACGAGCACGCGCGAGTATCTCATGCGTCCTCCTTCTTCGTACGCAATCCCGCGAAGAAATCGCGCAAGAGCGCGGCACATTCGTCCGCGAGCACGCCCGCCGTGACCGCGAAGCGGTGGTTGAGGCGCTCGTCGCTCGACAGATCGTAGAGCGTCCCCACAGCGCCCGCCTTCGGATCGGCGGCGCCGTAGACGCAGCGCTCGACTCTAGCCTGGTGCATCGCCCCGGCGCACATCGGGCACGGCTCCAGCGTCGCGTAGACGGTGCAGTCGGAGAGCCGCCAGCGGCCGAGGCGGCGCGACGCCTCGCGGATCGCGATGAGTTCCGCGTGCGCCGTGGGATCGGCGTCCGTCTCGCGCCGGTTCCGTGCCCGCGCCACGACCGCTCCCTCGCACACCACGACCGCGCCGATGGGCACCTCGCCCTCGGCGGCGGCCAAGCGCGCTTCTTCGAGCGCGAGCGCCATGAACGCGATGTCTGCCTCCATGTGAGAATGTTAGCATCGGAACGGGCACAACCGTCGTACCCGACTGAACCGAAAGGCCTGCCGATGCGCGACTTCACCGTCATCACCGACAGCACCGCCGACATCTCCTCCGAGATCGCGCAAGAGCGCGGCATCACGGTCGTGCCCCTCTCCGTCACGTTCGGCGAGGAGACACTCGCCGACGGCGTTCTCACGCAGACGGAGTTCTTCGAGCGCATGGGCGCCGCGCCGCAGCTTCCCAAGACGTCGCAACCATCCGTCGGCGCCTTCGTGGAGGCGTACGAGAGGGCGCTCGCCGAGACCGAAGAGGTCATCTCGATCCACATCTCCTCGCGGCTGTCCGGCACGATCGGCTCCGCCCTCCAGGCGGCCGAACGGTTCGCCGGCAAAGTGCACGTGTTCGACTCGCTGAACCTCTCGTGGGGCCTCGCCCTACAGGTGCTCGACGCCGCCAGATCGGCGGCCGAGGACATCAGCGCGGCTGCGGCGCTCCAGCGTCTCGAGCGCACGCGGGAGCGTGCGAAGATGATCGTCGGCGTCGACTCGCTGGAGAACCTGAAGCGGGGCGGCCGCATCGGCCGCGTCTCGTCGTTCCTCGGCGCGATGCTCGACCTCAAAGTGACGTTCACCGTCGACGGGAACGGCGAGTTCGTGCCCGTGCGCCGCGACCGCGGCGAGAAGGCCGCGCTCGAGCACACGCTCGCGTGGGTCGCCGATCGCATGGGCGATGCGAAGCGCGGCGCCTTCGCGGTCGGCTACGCGATGCGCGAGGAGCGCGCGCAGAAGCTGCGCGAAGCGCTCGAGGCCGCCTACGAGGTGACGGAGATGTTCGTCTACCCGGCGGGATCGGTCATCTCGACGCACACCGGCACCGGTTGGAGCATCGCGCTGCTGCCCGAGGCGTGAGCGTCGCGACCGGCCAGGATGCTACACTCGGGCCTGGATGCGGAGGGATGGCAGAGTCTGGCTTATCGCGGCGGTCTTGAAAACCGCTGGCCCCTCGGGGCCCGGGGGTTCGAATCCCTCTCCCTCCGCCAACCTGATATACTCCCCTCTGCGCGCCTGCGGCGCCTTTCGCGGAGAGTTGGCCGAGTCGGTTGAAGGCGCTCGCCTGCTAAGCGAGTAGAGGGCTAATCGCTCTCTCGAGGGTTCGAATCCCTCACTCTCCGCCAGTTGACATACCGCCCTCGGCGATGGCAGGATGGCCGGGCTCCAGGGCTGGACATGCTATGCGCCCTTAGCTCAGTGGATAGAGCGTTCGGCTACGAACCGAAAGGTCGCAGGTTCGAATCCTGCAGGGCGCGCCAGAACGACCAGCGGGGACTTCGGTCCCCGCTTTCGTTTTGCGGGGGCGTGGAGGACTGCGAGGCAGGCTCGGCCGTCCACCAAGCGTGATACGCTGAGGCCGCAGTCTGGAGGCGCGCGGGGGGCCACCGCGCCGAGAGGAGACTCCATGTCGTTCTCATCGTGGACGGATACGTTCCGCTGTCCGGGAGGACGGACGGGTCGAGCGCCCGCGCGCCGGCTTCTCGCCGGCGTCGGCATGACGGTCGCGGCGCTGGTCCTGTCGCTCGCAGTCGCACCGAGCGCGATCGGCGACGCCGCCCGGACCATACAGACGTCGGGCACGACGAACGAGCTGTCCTCCGTACACTTCGTGAACGCCACCACCGGCTGGGCGGTCGGCTACCACGGCACTATCCTCAAGACCACCAACGGCGGCACGACCTGGGCGGCCCAGAGATCCGGCACGACGAACTGGCTCCGCTCCGTCCACTTCGTCAACGCCACCACCGGCTGGGCGGTCGGCGGTGGCGGCACCATACTCAAGACCACGAACGGCGGCACGACCTGGACGGCTCAGAGATCCGGCACGACCGGGTTCCTCCGCTCCGTCTACTTCGTCAGCGGCACCACCGGCTGGGCGGTCGGGGATTGGGAGAACATCCTCAAGACCACGAACGGCGGCACGACCTGGACGCGTCAGGTCACCGGCTCAGGCTCGAGCCGGCCCCTCTACTCGGTCCACTTCGTCAATGCCACCACGGGATGGGTGGTCGGAAGCTGGGACGTCATACTCAAGACCACGAACGGCGGTGCCACATGGAGCGAGAGGGGCTCCGGCCAGTCGGGGGGGAACGTCCTCTACTCGGTCCACTTCGTGGCTGCCACCACCGGATGGGCGGTCGGGAACGGCGGCACGATCCTCAAGACCACGGACGGCGGTACAACGTGGACGGCCCAGAACTCCGGCACGAGATGGGACCTCTACTCCGTCCACTTCGTGAACGCCACCACCGGCTGGGCGGTCGGATACGGCGGCGAGATCATCAAGACCACGAACGGCGGCACGACCTGGACAGCCCAGAGCTCCGGCACGACGAACACTCTCGAGTCTGTCCACTTCGTCAACGCCACCACGGGATGGGCGGTCGGGAGCCGTGGCACCGTCCTTCGCTTGGGTGCTGCGCCCACCCCCGCACCACGGTCGGCACCGACGCTCTCGGATCCCGTCGCCCCCGCGACGATGTCGCGCACCGGTTCGTACGTCGTATACGCCACCTTGAAGCCTCGTCACGCCGCAGGCTCGTACCCGGTTCGCATCTACAGGTACCGCCTCGTGTCGGGCGCATGGAGGGCCTACGGCTACGTGAACGCGAGAGCAGCGGACTACTCGACCTTCACGAGATGCTCGGCGAGCGTGAGGCTGCCCTACGTCGGCAGGTGGCGTCTGAAGGCCTACGCTCCCGCTGACAGTGCCCATACCGCCAAGTGGTCGAGCGGCTACGACTACGTGACTGTGAGGTAGCGAGCGGCTGCTCAACCGGACACACCGGCGGCACAGCGCGACGCAGGACGCCGTTCGGTCCCCGCTTTCGTTTTCGGCTAGACTTCCGGCTTCCGCACGGGCTCGTCGAGCCCGAACGCGTCGATCCACTTGCCGATGTGGCGGTCGATGGTGCGCCTCTCGGCGGTGACGCGGGCTGCAGCGCCCAGGCGCGAGCGCAGCTCCTCATCTTCGATGAGGCGTTTGATCGCCTTCAGCCAGTCCGCCGGCGAGTTCACAAGCAGCCCGTTCTCCCCATGCCGGATCGACTTCTCGTACGGAACCACCTTCGAGGCGATCGCCGGGATCCCGCAGATGCCATACTCGACGAACTTCAGATCGCTCTTGGCGCGGTTGAATCGGCTGTCGAGGACCGGTGCGAGACCGACATCGAAGCTTTGAACCATCTTCGGGTATTCCTCGACGCTGGTCGGCGGGATGATATCGATCCGCTCGTGCGGCGTGAACGGGATCTCGCACGTTTGCGAGAACGCGAAACGCACCTGCGGATAGTATTCGAGGATCGTCTCCACCACGCCACACAACTTGCGCAGATCCGGGCCGTGGCTCGAGCTGCCCGCCCAGCCGACGACTACGGGCGGCTCGTGGACCACCGGCTTGGCCTCGGTGGGCCAGAACTCGGGAGGGAGCATGTTGCGGATCACAAGTACGTTCTTGTTGAAGGGCCTCATGAGCTCTGCGAGATAGTCGGTCGCGACGGTCACCATGTCGGCCGCGCGCGCGACCTCCCGCGCGAAATCCCCAGCACCAGGCTGGCTGTAGTGCTCGTATCCTGGATTGTCAGGGTGCAGCGCCCACACGTCGTCGTCGACGTCGAGCACGCAGAACTTGCCGAGCGACTTGGCGTACTGGAACGCCTGCCACAGAGTTCCGTCGACCCAGTATCGCGTAGCGAACACGTCGCAGCCCTCGACAAGCTCGCGAGCGGGCTCCTCCCGAAGCACCACTTCGTATCCCATCTTGTACAGCTCCATGCCGGGAACATGGGAGCGATACCACGCGCTCGCCCACAGCGATCGCGAACAGAACAGGATGTTGCGGCGTTCTGTGCCGAGCTCAGGCATACCGGCTCCAGTCGATCGCATCGATCCGATCGACGCCATCTGTGACTCTCGTTGCGAACATGTCCCCTCCTCGGATGCGTCCTCGTGGTGAAAGGATACCTGAACCGCCAGGAGCGACGGACAGTCAGCCCAGATCCCCGAGAACGAAATCAGCGAGCGAGTCGTGCCAGTCGCGCATCGTCACGCCCGAGCGCGCGGCCTTGGCGCAGTCGAGCACCGAGTTCGCCGGGCGCGCGGCTCTGGTGGGGAAGGCGTCGCTCGTCACGGGCTCAAGGGGTGTGTCGACGCCGGCGAGTCTCAACGTCTCTGCGGCGAGTTCGAAACGCGAGCACGCGCCCGAGCCGACGAGATTGTACAGTCCCGAGGCACCCGCCTCGACGAGCCCGACGATACCGGCGGCCAGATCGAGCGTGTAGGTGGGCGAGCCGACCTCATCGGTGACGACTTTGAGCGCGGGGCGCGTGCGCGCCGCCGCAAGGATCTTGACGGGAAAGTTCACGCCCGCCGGACCGAAGGCCCACGCGGCGCGCGCGACAAGCGCATCCGAGTCGGCTTCAAGCACACCGCGCTCCCCATCGAGTTTGGAGCGGCCGTAGACCGACAGCGGGTTAGGCGCGTCTTCCTCTGTGTATGCGCCGGACTTGGTGCCGTCGAAGACGAAGTCGGTTGACACGTGGACGAAGCGCAGCCCGGCGTCGCGGGCGACTTCGGCGAGCAGCCGCGGCGCGCGCCCGTTCACGAGCTGCGCGACCTCCGGTTCGTCCTCGGCACGCTCGACGTCGGTGTAGGCGGCGGCGTTCACGAGCACGCCCTCGGTGCCGGGCTCGAGACCGGCTGCGAAACCGTGGACGACGCGAGCCACCACCCCTTCGTCGGTGATGTCGAACGAACCTTCCGGCGGCGCTTCGAGACGCTCGCCGCGTGCGACCAGCACGCGCTGGAGTGCGGTCCCCAGCATGCCGCCTGCTCCGGCAATGAGCCACGCGCGAGGCATGCCGCTACCGCTCCTCGTACCAGCGCTTGCGCCAGTCGGCGAACTCTCCGGAGTGATGCTTGATCTTGCCCCACCACCACTCGTTGTCGCGGTACCACCGGATCGTCTCGCGCAGGCCGGACTCGAACTCGACGCTCGGCCGCCAGCCGAGCTGCTCGCCGGCCTTCTCGCACGAGATCGAATAGCGGCGGTCGTGGCCCGGGCGGTCGGTCACGTACTCGATCGCGCCGTCGTCGAGCGAGAGCTCGTCGAGGATGATCGAGGCGATCTCGCGGTTCGTGCGCTCGTTCCCGCCACCTAGGTTGTAGACCTCGCCGGAGCGGCCGTTCAGCAGTGCGGCCTCTATGCCGTCGGCGTGATCGTCGACGTGCAGCCAGTCGCGCACGTTGAGACCGTCTCCGTACAGCGGTAGCTTCTCGCCCTCGAGCGCGCTGGTGACGAAGAGCGGGATGAGCTTCTCGGGATACTGGTACGGACCGTAGGTGTTGCTTCCGCGCGTGACGAGCGCCGGCGTCCCGTAGGTCGTGTGGTACGCGAGCACCTGCAGGTCGCCGCCCGCCTTGCTCGCCGAGTACGGGCTCGACGGGCGCAACCGGTCGGTCTCACAGAAGGAGCCGGAGTCGATCGAGCCGTAGACCTCGTCGGTCGAGACCTGGACCATCTTGCCGATGCCTCGATCGCGCACGCGCTCGAGCAGGCTCTGCGTGCCGAGGATGTCGGTGCGCAGGAACGAATCGGGGTCGTCGATGGAGCGGTCCACGTGCGTCTCGGCCGCGAAGTTCACGACGGCGTCGACCGGTCCGTCCTCGTCGAGGACGCGCTCGACCGCCTCTCGGTCGCAGATGCAGCCCTGATGGAACGAGTAGCGCGGATCCTCGGCGACCGGCAGCAGGTTGTCGAGGTTGCCGGCGTAGGTGAGCTTGTCCAAGACGACGATCCGCCAGTCCGGGTGCTTGCCGAGCATCCGGCGCACGAACGCCGAGCCGATGAAGCCGGCACCACCGCAGACGAGCAGCCTCATCCGTTCTTCACACCCCAGTCGTAGCCGATCTCCGGATCGTTCCAAGGGCGGCGGTGCTCGTCCGGATTCTCATAGTCGTAGAGCTCGGTGGGCAGGTTGATGATGCTCGCCGGCTCAGTGCCCACCGGGGTGAACCCGTGGTAGACGAGCCGCGGGATGATGATCATCCGCTGTCGCTGGAAGCCGATGACGAACTCGTTGGTCTCGCCGCAGGTGGGCGAACCCTCGCGGTCGTCGTAGAGCACCACCTTCGCCATGCCCGAGACGCACACGAAGTGGTCGACCTGCTTCTTGTGGTAGTGCCACGCCTTGACGACGCCCGGATAGACCATCGTCATGTAGACCTGGCCGAACTTCTGAAAGTCCGGGTCGTCGCTGCGGAGCATCTCCATCAGAAGGCCGCGCTCGTCGGGAACGACCTTGAGGTCCTTGACCTTCACTCCGTCGATCATCTGCTCGATCTCCTAGTCCCCGGTGATACGAGGTCTCACACCTGCGCGACCATCATCGTACCAACAAACGGTCCCCATCTCCGAGCCGCCGCTCACTGCCGAATGACACCAGGAGCGGCGACCCCGAAGGCGAGCAGCGTGGCCCGAACCAACGCGAGCCCCTCGCCTTCCCATAGCGGGAGCGTACGGACCGCCTCAAGCCGATCTCCAGCCCGGTCCTCGTACAGGCAAACCGCCAAGCCATCGTCGTCGTGACGCGGACGCCACTCGAGTCCAGAGGCTCGTGGGTTCCACGCCATGATCGCCCGCCCCCATATGCGTGTCTGCGGGTACTCGCTAGCGTCCGAGTGCACAAGCCACGTGTTCTGACCGACTTCGGCGAGCCCCGCGCCGTGCAGCGCGACGAGGGACAGGCCTCGGGTCGCCCGCAGCTCCGACACGCAGCGCGCGGCGAGGGCTGCCGCAGACAGCTCCCGGCCACCGCGAGCATCGAACGGCAGGTCACGCAGCAGCGACTCGACGACTGCGGTCTCCGGCGAACGCGCAGCGTAGAGGAAGGGGGGCTCGCCGCCCGGACTGTCGAAGCGCCCACCGCCTCCCGCCTCGAGCGAGTTTGGGTCGGTCGGGTTGAACTCGGTCGGCCCGAAACGTGCGGAATGCACACGGAAGAGCACCGTGTCCGCATGCAATACCGAGATCTCGGCCCTGTGCGGCGCCTTTTCCGGCGGAGGGTACCAGCTCACGTCGGGAGACTCAGCCGACCGGCGCGACAACCGCGCGCGCGGCACGCAGCACGTCGTCAACCCTACACTCGTCGGCGGCCAGGTCGGCAGGACGTACGCCGCCAAGACGCGCATTGTCCGAGAACCACCACGAAGCCACGCCCCACGGGTCCTGCGCAGCGCCCAGCAGCCCGTTCACTGCGACGGCCACGGGTAGCACGCGTCGGCGATCGCTGTCGATCTGGAAGGCCGGGAAGAGGTAGCGATTCGCGACTCGCAGGCCGAGAAGCTCACCGCGGCGACGGCGCAGGTTCGCGTACTGGCTGAGGTTGACCGAGCGCGAGCCAAGAGCTCGCGCCACCGAATCGGCCTCCATAGCCGGCTCGTCGAGCACGCGCCGACGAGCGGCCGCCCGCACCACGTTCTCTCGAGCGACTTCGGCGACGACCTTCGCGGGGCCACCCGCCATCACCCCGGCAGCACTCGCGGCGCCGAGCACGCTCTCCATGGCGAGTACCAGTTCCCAGCGGTAAGCCGTGAGATCGGGCACTTCGTCGAGGACCGCGCCTATGCGCCGGACGAACTCGGCGCTCAGGTTGCCGCCCGGCTCGATCTGCTCGAGTCGTCTGACCGCGGCCTTGTATCGTGATGCCCTTCTGCGATTCGGCGACATGCGAACCTCCGGAACATAACGCACATATACACCGAAGGGATTATACCACGTATGCGCCAGGACTGGCGGGTCAGCCGAGGATGACTTCCGAGTTGTCGCCGATCATGATGCGGTGCCCGGCGGGCTTGGAGTGACCTTTGCGGACCGACGCGCCGACGCCGAGCAGCGAATCCACCACCCGCTCGTGGCCCACGTCCTCGAGGACCGAGTGGTGCAGCAGGATCGAGTGCTCGACCTCGCTTCCGCGCACGACGCAACCGTCACCCACGGAGGTATAGGGGCCGATGAACGCGTTCTCGATGATGGCGCCCTCGCCTATCGCCACCGGCCCTCGCACCGTGGAGTTGGCCACGCGCGCGCCCTTGGCGATGTGTACCCGGCCGTGGAGCGAGTCGGGATCGTCGACGTCGCCCAGTACCACGGTCTCGATCTGGTCGAGCATGATGCGGTTGGCCTCGAGGAGGTCGCTCAGCTTGCCCGTGTCCTTCCACCAGCCCTCTATGACGTGCGGACGCACGGTGCGGCCGTGGTCGACGAGCCACTGGATGGCGTCGGTGATCTCGAGTTCCCCGCGTGCCGACGGCTCGATCGAGTCCACCGCCTCGAAGATCGTGTTGTCGAACAGGTAGACGCCGACGAGGGCGAGGTCGCTCGGCGGGTTCTCGGGTTTCTCGATCAGGCGCGCGACGCTGCCGCCGGGCCCAAGCTCCGCCACCCCGAACTGGTTGGCGTTGGGAACGTGGGCGAGCAGGATCTGCGCGTCACAGCCGTCGGCTCGGAACTCGTCGACGAAGCGGGTGATGCCGTCGGCGATGAGGTTGTCACCGAGGTACATCACGAAGGAGTCGCCGGCCATGAACTCCTCGGCGATCTTCACGGCGTGCGCGAGGCCGAGCGGTGCCTCCTGCGGGATGTAGGTGATCCGCACACCCCAGCGCGAACCGTCGGAGAGGGCGCCCATCACCTCATCGGCGGTGTCACCGACGATGACGCCGATGTCGGCGATACCGGCGTCGCGGATCGCCTCGATGGCGTAGAAGAGGATCGGCTTGTTCGCGATGGGCACGAGCTGCTTGGCCCGCGTGTAGGTGATCGGCCGGAGCCGGGTGCCTTTGCCGCCTGCGAGGATGAGGGCCTTCATGAGGGCAATGGTGACGGTGGGAGGGCAGGTTGGCAACCAGCGGCACTGTCGGTCGACGAGGCGGCGCGAGATGGTTGCTCGAATGGGGGCGGGACTAGAGGGGTCGGGTGTCCGAGCGGAGCAACGGCTCGGAAAGCAGTATCTTGACGACGGTCCTCGAGACGCTCGTATCGAGGTACCCCGCGGGCGGTTCCCAGTCGGGTGGCTTGGCAAGGACGGTGGAGACTGCCCTCAGGATGCCGCCCGATCCGACGCCCGCCAGCATGTTCGAGCCGGCTTCGATCGTCTCGGGACGCTCCGTCACCTCCCTGAGAGTGACACTCGGGACGCGGAAGATGGAACATTCCTCCTGCACCGTGCCACTGTCGGTCAACACACAACGCGCGGATTTCTCGAGCGCCACGAAGTCGAACAATCCGAGCGGCTCGAGGTAGCGGATGCCGGTGCCCTCGAAGCTCATCCCGGCTCGCGCCATCCTGTCCCGCGTGCGAGGATGCAGGCTGCAAAGGACCGGCCGGTCGTACGTGTCCCTGATCGCCTCGAGCGCCGTGACTAGGCTGCCGAGTCGTTCCTCGGAGTCGACCGTCTCAGCCCGATGCATCGTCACGAGGAAGAACTCGCCCGCCGTCAGACCCAGCCGGTCGAGAACGTCGGTCGAGTCGATTGCCGCTTCGAAGTGTGTCAGCACCTCGTTGATCGGATTCCCAGTGACGAAGATGCGATGACACGGGATACCCTCCCGTAGCAGGTTTTCCTTGCTCCTTTGGGTGTACGGCATCAGGATGCTACTCGCGTGGTCGATGAGCCGACGATTGACCTCTTCCGGCACTCGATCGTCGAAACAACGGTTCCCCGCCTCCATGTGGAAGACCGGGATTCCGGCCCGTTTCGCGACGATCGCCGAGAGGCCGCTGTTGGTGTCGCCCAGCACGAGAAGCGCGTCCGGACGACACTGCTGGATGATGCCTTCGACGGCTGTTAGCATCAAGCCCACCTGCTCGCCGAAAGACGCGCCCCTGATGTTGAGAGCGTGGTCGGGCTGCCTGATCCCGAGTTCCTTGAAGAAGACATCCGACAGGGTCGCATCGAAGTTCTGACCCGTGTGCACGAGAACGTGGTCCACCAGTTCGTCCAGCCCAGGGATGATCAGGGAGAGACGGATGAGCTCGGGACGCGTCCCCAGTACGGTCAGGACCCTCATGCCAGCATCTCGCCCGTCCGCTCACGACCGACATCGGTCAGCAGATGCTTCTCAAGGAGACGCGTGAGCGCGACCCTGTCCAACAAGCCATTCGCCGAGCTATATTCGGCCTTGAGCGCAGGGTCCGGCTCTGGGCCCTCGTGGAGTTCGGGGAGCATGGGTCGGATGGCGTAGTACTCGTCCCCCACCTCGACGGTACGGTTCGACTCCTCCTCGCTCACGAGGATCTCGTGGACCTTCTCACCGGGACGAATCCCAGTGATCACGGTCCTCACGTCGCGCTCGCCGATCATCGCCGCCGCGATGTCGGTGACCTTGGCCGATCCCACGCGAGGGATGTACGTCTCACCGTGCCGTGCACGCCTCAACGCAGCGAAGACCGTGTCGACCGCGTCGTCGAGGCTCAGCAGGAAGCGGGTCATCTCCGGCGTCGTAATCGTGACGGGACCGCCCGCACGAATCTGCTCCGTGAAGAGCGGGATGACGGAACCGCGCGAAGCGAGCACGTTCCCGTAGCGGACGCAAATGAACCGCGTACCGTTGCAGCGCAGGTTCCCCTGGATGAAGACGCGCTCCTGGATCGCCTTGGTCATCCCCATGACGTTCACCGGCTTGCATGCCTTGTCCGTGGACACCCCGACGACGGTCTGCACGGGCAGGTCGTGTTCCTGGATGGCGGTGACGATGTTCTCCGGACCGGCGACATTGGTCTTCACTGCTTCCCAGGGGAAGTACTCGCAGGTCGGAACCTGCTTCAGAGCGGCGGCGTTGAAGACCACATCCACGTCACGGAGCACGGCACTCACGCAGTGGAAGTCGCGGACATCGCCGATACGGAAGTCGAGGACGTCCTCGGCATGCTTGAAGATCACCTCGTCGGTCGGTTCGCGCAAGTGCTTGAAGGCCACACGCATCGCGTGCTGCTTCGCCTCGTCGCGACTGAACACCACGACCTTCTCGGGCCTGCCGAGTTCCCCCGTCAACAGACGGCGCACGAGCACCTGACCGAGGGAACCAGTGCCTCCGGTGATCAGAACACGCTTGCCTTCAAGAACCTTGTCAGTCATCTGTCGACTCTCTCCACTGACGGTAGCGCGGCCATTCCGCCGCCAGACTCCCGAGCATATCGTCCCAACTGGGAGCCCGCCATCCCGCCGCCGCCTCGAAGCGCTCCCCGACGAGACTTCGGTCGCAGGCGAACTCATCGTCCGGCTCGATGATGATATCACCCCAGCCCAGCTTCTCTCGCAGCCTGACCAGCAGGTCGTACTTGCTCAAGGGCTCGCTCGCGACGTGATGGACGCCGGATAGGTCCGGTCGGGTTCGAAGCACGTCGGCGATGAGGTCTGCTATCGCGGCCGTGGATACTCCAGAGTAGATCGCCTTCCGGAACCCGCCGATCCGTTTGCCGCGCTGCGTGGCGAACCACTCGAGGAGCCCAGTGCGCCTCTCTATCTCCCATCCGATGATCGACGTCCGAAGCGTCAGGCAGCCCGGCCGGTCGACCTCACCCAACAACTTGGACCGACCGTACAGGTCCGGCGGATCGGGCAGGTCGGATTCGGTGTACGAGCCGCGGCGTCCCGAGAACACGCAGTCGGTCGACATGTGGACGAGCCGCGCGCCGGCCGCCTCGCACACGTCGGCGAGCTGATGCGGGAAGAGCGAGTTCGTGACGATCGACGGGATGGCAGCCTTCGCCTCATCGCGATGCTTGATGATCCCAATCGCATTGACGACCGCCTCGGCCTCTGAGAGGGCGAGCACGCGACTCACGCACTCCAGGTCTGTGATGTCGATTCCTCCGAGCAGCCTCTCCTGCGGCAAGAGCCGATACCTGGCGTAGTCGAGGGGATCGCCCCTAACGGTCCCCCAGACGTCGAGCGAGGTCGCCAGCCGGAGGCACAGCTGGTGTCCGAGCATGCCGTTCGCGCCAAAGACGACGACTCTCACGCCAGCATGCTCCTCAGCCGCTCGACCTTATCGGCGTCGAAACGAGTGCCGAGGATGTCCTGAAAGACCGGGACGAAGCGGTCGAACTGGTGCCGCATCGAGAACTCCTGGATCGTGGAGAGGCCCCTCTCGGCGAGTCTGGTGCGCAGGTCTTCGTCGGCGAGAAGCCGCTGGATAGCCCCCGCGAGCGACTTTGGGTCGTTGGCCGGAACGACAAGGCAATCCTCCTCCGACGTGCAGAAGCCGTTCGTGCCTTGGTTGTCTGCCGTGATGAGGGGGACGCCACAAGCCATCGCCTCCGCGGCGGGAAGACCGAAGCCCTCGTACCAGGAAGGGCACACGACGACAGCGGCCGAATGGTACCGCTCGCGCATCGCGTCGGCCGTGAGAGCCTCTGCCATCTCCTCGCGGAATCCGGCACCGGACGGCGCCGGGTGGGAGACCCCATGGGCGCATGCGATGTCGAGAACGAGTCTCCACTCGGGGTTGGCAGCGGCGACGATCGCCAGCGCCCTCTCCAGGTCCTGAATCCCCTTGGCAGGCGAGGTGGGATCGCCGACCACGAGTACCCTCATCTCGTCGCCGGCCGGCAGCATCGTCCGAGGGAAGAACACGCGCAGGTCCACGCCGTTCGGGATGACGTGGACAGGCTCGTTCGCTTTCTTCCGGAACAGCTCCCGAAGATGTTCCGACACCGCGATCCGCGTCATCGGGAGCCGGTGCAGGAAGTCGAAGTAGGGCTTCTCTTGCATCCGCTCGGCGTAGGTCGTCCCATAGTGGAACCCTTCGTACCCCTGACAGAGATGGCAGAACCGCTTACCCTGATTGTCGTTCCGGAGCGCCGGCAGGATCTCGAGCGCCGAGTAGAGGACGACGATGGGCTCGGTGATGGACGAGTAGCGCTGATCCCAGTCGGGCACTGTCGAGAAGCTGGCATCGAGTTCTATCCATGTCGGCGGCGGCTTGTCCGAGTAGATCCCGACTTCGACACCCAGAGCGCCGAGCCAGTTCACGTAGCGGTACAGCACTATCGCGCCGCCCCCGCGCACGCCGCCGTCCACGATGGTGAAGGCGATGCGCTTCCGGTCTGCCTTGCGCTTGGTGCCCTTCGCCGCGGGACCGGGCTTGCCGCTCTCCGCGGACGTATTCGTCGCTGCTCTCACCGGCCGGAACGGGGCCATGGACGCAAGCGACCGGGCGGCCGCCGAGATGCTGTCGAGGTTGCCCAGGACTACCGGATGTGCGCCCTGCGCGCGAATCTCCTGGACCATCATCCCGAGTATCTGGATGACATCCTGGTCCGGGAATCGCCGCTTCAGGTTCCCGGCGAACCACTCCCAGAAGACCTCGTTCAACGGCTGCGAGTTGATCCAGGAATGCTCCCAGAGAACCGAGCACAGCACGTAATCGAGCGTGCGGCCCACAGCCTCATCAGTGCCGAGCGAGAAGCCCTGCGCCACCTCCTCTAAGGAGTGCCGCCTGAGGATCTCATGGATGATGACGTACGAGTCCATGAGACAATCGGGAACTTGCGTCGCCGATCCCTGCTCGGGATGCACCCGATATGCGACGAGCACTTCGTCCAGCCATGCGATGGGATATCGTAGACAGATTCGGGTCCACATGTCGTAGTCCTGCGCGTAGCGGTAGCGGGTGCTGAACGGACCGACACGCTTGATAACGTCCATCGGCACCATGATGGTACAACCGTTGATAAAGTTCCCGTGCAGGACGAGGTTGGCCTCGGGATGACCGACGGCCTCGGGGTTGGCAACGAAGGTACCGGTCACCTGCCCTGACGGGTCGATGTTCTGGTAGCCGCTGACGACGATCCCGGCCTTCCGATGGGTCGTGTCGAACGCACGGATCTGCGCCTCCAGCTTCCCGGGCAGGTACATGTCGTCGGAGGACAGCCAGCAGAAGTAACCGCCGGTGACCTCTGCGAGGCCGGCATTGAGCGCCGAGGAGATACCGCCGTTCTCCTTGTGGATCACCTTGAAGCGGGGGTCGCGCCGAGCAAAATCGTCCGCGATCGAAGCGGTGTTATCCGTCGAGCCATCGTTCACGACGATGGCTTCCCAGTCGCCGTACGTCTGCCCGAGGATGCTATCGAGCGCGAGCGGCAGGTACTGCGCCTGGTTGTACGTGGGGACGACGACGCTCACCCGGTTAGACCGCTTCTGTTTCACCGGCCCACCTCACCCTCCGGTGGATCCGAGCGGGCGCGTTCGGTAGCGATCTCCTGGAATACCTCCTCGAGCAGCACACGCCACCGCCGCATGGAATCCTGCACGGTGAGGCCCTTTGACAGGATGACCTCGCGAGGACTGAACTCGAGATCCTTGATGTCTGCCACGGCGGACGCGAGATCGTCGCCGATGACGCCGGCCTTGCGGCGCTCCTCCTCGCTGAACTGCTTGAGGATCCCCACGCTGCGCATGATCACGGGGGTGTCGCAGAGACAGGCTTCCACCGCGGCGAGGCACTGCGTCTCGACAGGCGAGCCCACGATGAAGAAGTCCGCGCAGTTGAGCAGCTTGACCAGGAGCTCCTGCGGTATCCGGCTGTAGACCCTCGCGTTCGGCGCCTCGAAGGACTCGTCCTTCTTGGTGACGAGGATCCACGTGATGTCCGGATACATGCGCACGCACGCCTCGACGCTCGACCACCCCTTGACCTCATCGAAGCTGCCCACGAAGATGCCGATGCGCTCGTCGCCGAAGCCGAGCTCCTCGCGCAACGGCGCCCTTTCTATGGGCCGGAACAGGTCGGAGTCGACTCCCACCGAGATGATGTCGAAGTCGTACTCGGGGTACGAGATGGCCGTCTGGATGGAGTTCGTCACCAGTCTGCGCGCGGCGCGCATGTTCTCTTCCTGCTGCGACGTATCCCTTCCCATGGCACGAAGGTTGTCCTGCAGGAAGGCGACCGTGTAGCGGGACGGGTCGACGGTGCCGATGAACGTCGCGTTCTGGATGATGACCTCGATGCTCTGCAGCGTCTCCTGGATGTAGCTGCCCGCCAGACGCGCGTAGTCATCGTTCAGCCCGACGACCCGAGTGTCGACGCCGATGGACGACGGGAGAGACTCGAGCATGAAGTCCCAGAGGACCCTCTCGCCCATCGATCCGGTCACGATGTCGTTGCAGATCGCGACCTTGGGCCGGGACTGCTCGCCAGGGATCGGCGCCGAGTCCTTCTCGCCCTCCTGGAAGTGGTAGACCACGCTGCTGAAGACGGTCTGGTGCCGGATCGAACGACTCCGCAGCTTGTCGATCAGCACCTTGTCGCCGGTGATGCAAGGCTCTCCTTGCCGCGTGATCACCGGCGCTAAGAGGTCGCTCTCCGGCTGTATGTTTCCTTCGGGGTACCCTCCTACTTCCAAGAAACGGTCTCTTCGCACGAGCAACGGCATGTACAGACCGTCGTCCGCGACCCGGTCCTCGGCGACGGAGCCGGCGAACCCGAGGAAGGCGGCCTCATCGTACTCTTCGGCCTCGGTCCCGAAATCGCGTTCGATGCCGTATTGGCCGCTGCGCAGCTTGCCGGACTCGACCAGTCGCGAGACGACGCAGTTGGAGCCGTCGTAGCCCGCCCAGAGCGACTCCAGCCAGCGCGGGGAGAAGGCCATGTCGGTATTGATGAAGACGAGGACGTCGCCACGAGCCTGCTGGGCGCCGAAGTTGTAGGCACGGTAGACGTTGTTGATGTACCACTCGGCCTGCTGCTCGGGCGTGTTCTTCCACACGACGTGGGGCAGGTAGTTGTCTCGCAGATACTCGAGAACCTCGTCGCTTGCGTCGTTCGCAACGAAGAGGAACTCCTTGTCGCGCATGTCGGTGTGCCTGAGCACCTGGCGATGTACGAACTTCGCCCAGTCCACGCTCTTGTACACGAGGGAGATGATGGAGAAGCCCGGCCTGAAGACCTCTTCGCGATACCGCTCGACGAAGGACAGGGACTCCTCGAAACTGAGAGGACCCGGCGGCGGATCGTCTCTGCGCAAGTCCGCCGGGAACAACTCAGCGGGGACTCTCTCGAGGTCGAGCCTCTCTTCGCTCACCAGCCGGTCGAGCATGTCATAGCCTCGCTGGCCGTGTCTGCGATAGACCAGGTACTTATGCGAGAGGTTCCGCTCGTTCGCGAAGCCGTAGTGGAGGACCCCCAGATCCCCACTCTTCTCGATGCGCTGGATGGTAGAAGGGTACTGCGCCTGGTGGAGGCCGGGGCCGGCCACCTCATAGCCCATGCCGGGCATGACTCTCCAAAGGCGCACGAACCAACCCAGATCGAACAGGCTGTCCAGCCGGCGCCAGGAGTCACTTCGCCAGATGTTCACCTCGTGCAACTGGACACCGTCGATGCCGTGGGCCGCACTCCACCCGCACACCTGTTGAAGACGCTCTCGGTCCTCCGTCGCGAGGACCTCGTCGGCATCAAGCCACAGTATGAAATCCGGTGCGAGCTGGAGGGCGCGGTCGAGCAGGACCTGCTTGTGACTGATCTCGTTGGCGAAATCGTTGTGCACGCCGCGGATGACGTGGGGTGTTCTCCCCAGCATGTACTCGTACGTGCCGTCGGTGCTCCCATCGTCATACACGACCAGCGCATCCACGAGCGGGATGACATGGTCGACGAAGCGCTCGAGATTGCCCTTGCGCAGTTCGTTGTACACCTGAGCGATGCATACGATCCTGAACTGCTTCTCGGGCGCGATCGGTACGGGCGACAGCGACGCCACCTCGCCCTCCATCCACGACAACTGCGATGCCCGCTTGCGGCACAGGGTAAGGCCCGGCGAGATGGGAATGGTCATCATCTCGTACTCGCTCGTGTCCCGGGACAGCTCCTCCACCGCCTGATAGCCGGTGCCACAGTAGCCGGGCTGAGTCAACTCGGCATCTCCGGGATGCGAGTCATGAAGAAGAACAATGCCGTGGGGACTCACGAAGGAGAAGTAGTCCTTGAAGTCGCGCAGCACTGACTCCCGCGAGTGATCCGCGTCAATGAACAACATGTCGATTGACATGGGGCTCTCATGAAGCTGCCGGGCGAAGTCCTGCGTCGTGGCACACACGAACCGAGCATTCGGAGCAGGCTCCATGTACTCGCCGGATGCAGGGCCGGCGTCAACGCCTACGAGCTGTTCTGCGAAGGGGATCACCTGATTGAACAGCTCGCACTGGTAGAGACCAAGCTCGACGTACACACATGGGCGGAGAAGGGCAGCCAGGCGGACGATGAAGTCCACATGCCAGTTCAGAGGTGCCGGGGCTCCCACGCGGTTCGTTGCCATATAGCGTCCACACTCGAGTCTCGCCGAAGACGCCGACCGGACGAACAAGATGCAGTCAGCTTGTCTGAGCGTAACTGGCGCGTCAAGCCAGCTCCAACGGCCCTTCCTCCGTGGTGCCGCCGCACGCAACGCGCGGCGTTGGGCAGGGCGCGGACTGTCGGCATACTATGATAGCGACCCGTCATACGCGCCCAATGGAGGACGCATGGAGACTGAACGCCCCTACATCACCGAAGGTCAGTTCGGCATCCGCTACCTCGTCCACCCGGAGTCGGCGTTGGACAAGCACATCGTCGACAGCGGCATGTTGCCGGACTGGATAGCCACGAGGCTCGGCGAGCTGATCCCGCCCGACTCCGTCGTCTTGGACATAGGCGCGAACGCGGGGCTCGTGACACTGCCCCTCGCGCGACTGGCCGTACCCGAAGGCACCGTCCATGCGTTCGAGCCGGACTTCCAGAACGCGAGCCAGCTGCAGACAAACGTCGAACTGAACAGGCTGAGCAACGTGGTCGTGGTTCCGGCTGCGGTCCAGGACGACCCATCTGTGGAAACCGTGACGCTCCACGTGAGACGCGCCATCGATGGCGACGGCAAGACGAACCGTGGACTGTCGAGCCTGCATCGGCTCTCGGTGCACGAAGTCCGCGACGAGCACGTACTGGCCACCACAATCGACCGGTATGTGAACGAGAACGACATCGGCCCGGTGCGGTTCATGAAGGTGGATGTCGAGGGAGCCGAGCTGGAAGTCCTTCGTGGCGGAGATGCCACCATCCGCCGAGACCTGCCGATCATCCTTTACGAGTACTCGTCGATCATCGACGGCCTCGGCGGCGGCGACGGCAGTCTGCGCAGCTTCTCGCACCTGTCGAGCATGGGATACAGACAGTACGAGATCGACCGCGAGATCAGGCTCATCGCGCTCGACGAGCCGCGAAGCGAACCGATGGACTCGAACGTCCTCTGTATCCACAAATCGAGTCCCGTGCGGATCCCGACCGACTGGTTCGAGGCACAAGAATAGCGCGCCAGGCCGGCAGGATCCGGCGGAGTCTACGTCCGCCGCCGCATCCAGAAGCTGCCGCTCCCGAGCTTGTCGGCGGCGGGGTCGTAGTGCGGGAATGCGCGCCTGAAGACGTCGAGGTGGCGGGACTGGAGGAACGCCATTGCGAGCAGCACCTCGAACTCGCTGTTGAAGGCCAAGAACGCCTTGAGCAGGTACTGTTCGGTCCAGAACATCGGGGTGGAGCTCGTGGCGTAGCTTCGCGGATACTCGTCGGGCATGGGGATGTCGTGGACGTGCACCACCACGCCGGGCTGCAGACGCGGAATGACCTCCAAGAAGAGGAAGTTCACGTCCCCACCGATACGCACCACGTGTCCCGAATCGATGAAGAGGATGTCGCCGCTACCGAGCTTGTCGAAGAACGACGGCTCCAGGAGCTCGACGCGCTCCTTGACGAGCGTGGTCCGCTCGCCGACCCCTCGCGTGACCGCCGCTTCCACCGGGTAGGGATCGACGATCGTGTGCTCTCCCGCGCCATTCAACTCAAGCGCCTTGGCGATGACGCGGGAGGACATGCCCGAGCCGATCTCGATGACGTGGCGCGGCCTATGGTGCCGCACCATCATGTGCGTCGAGCCAGCGCAGCCGAAACTGAAGGAACCGTTGTCGGTGAAGAACCCGTTCGACTCGGCGTCGACGGTGGCCGGCCACGCGCACTCGTCGCCGAACTGCGCGCCGAGCGAGAGCAGGAGATCCTTCTGATCATCGGCGCGGAAGTCCACGCCGGGCAGCTCGCTGCACGTAGCCCACACATCGCGCTCGACCAGGTCCCCCACGTCGGGTATCGGGTGGTAGAAGTGGATCGGGACCGGAAGGAACCCCTGCTGCAGACAGAACGCGGTGTACCTGCCGGTCGTCAGCTCCGAGCGCAGCTGCATCAAAGCCATTGCCATCTGCTCGTCGGACAGGCGCATGTGTCCTCCCGGTTCCGATGAGGTTTTCGGCTCTCAGCCCTTCGCCGAGATCGCTTCCCTGTAGATTCGCTCCATCGTGTCCGCGACGAGCCGCGAATCGAACCTGCTCATGTCCTTGGGCGGCTGGTGCAGTTCGTAGCCGAGGATCTCCCCGGCCTCGTCGACCTCGTAGATCCACCCAGGCTTGCCACACGCCCACCCCTCGATGGTCGTGCGACCGAGGAGCACGCCGGCGGTCTCGGTGGCGTCATAGATGTAGCGCTCGATGTCCCAGACCGGCGCTTCGACCGTGACGTGCGGCAGATCGACGTTGTCGAGGTAGTCGGCGTGTCGCTGGCCGACGATCCGAAGGTCGAAGTCCTCGGCGGTCGACCGCTCGACCAGATTGAGGATCGTGTTCTGTCTGAGCGGGTCGATCGTGCCGACGAAGACGGTCCGCCGGCGCGCATGTGGCTCCATCTCGACCGGGCGGAACCGCGTGAAGTCGATCGGGTTGTATACGACTGCACACCGCTCCGGAGCGATCTGATGATCCGAGACGATGTGCTCCATGATCTCGGGCCGTATGCAGATGTACCTCTCAATGCGATCGTCCACCAGCGGTGTCTCTATGTCGTACTGCGAGTGCACCGTGGCCACGGCGGGAACGCTCGGGAACATCTTGAGCGCGATCTCGGCGGGCTGGAACTGGCTGACATGCAGGATATCGGGGCGCAACGACCGGTACGGCGCGCTCTGCACGTCGTAGACCTCCACGCCCAGCTGCCGCGCTCGTGCGTCGACCACACCGCCGGTCTGTGATATCACCGTCACCCGATGGCCTCGCTCGCGAAGCTCCCTGCACAGCTCGTACACGTACAGCTCCGAACCGGTGAGGAACCGGAAGTTGAGCAGTGTGAAGAGGACGTGCAGCCCTCCGTCGGTCGTGCGGGTGACCGGCGGCGGGGCCGAGGTCCGTCCGGGGACGGTATGCAGCCCCGTGCGCAGCTTGTCGAACCACTTCTGATAGAGCCTTGCGAAGTTCTGCTCGAAGTATCGCCCCGGCGAGTCCGGGGCGTCGCCCTTCGAGTTGACCGTCGTGCCCCAGTAGTGCGTCAGCCGGGACGCAGGCTGGTACATCACCCGGAACCCCTTGTCGCGCACCGCGAGGTTGAAGTCAACGTCCTCGAAGTTCGCGACGAAGTAGCCTTCGTCCATGCCGTCGACGCGGTCCCACACCTTCTTCGTGGTGAGCAGGCAGGCCGCGGTGACACCCGGCACCTCCTCGAGGACGTTCGCCTCGGGAAGGTCCTCCGGTTCCTTCAGGTAGCGATGGTATGGCCAGAAGTGCGGCACGGGCTCCTTGTTGTACTGGAACTCGATGCCGCAGTGCTGGAGCGTCGTGTCGGGCAGCATCAGCTTGCTGCCCACGATCCCCACGTCGCCGGAGAGCACCTCCAGCATGGCATCGAGCCAGCCTTCCATCGGGACCGTGTCGTTGTTGAGCAGGCAGATCGTGCCGTACTTCGAGGCGGCGACCCCTTGGTTGCAACCTGCCGCGAAACCGGCGTTCCGGGTGTTGAAGAGCGCGCGGACGTGCGGCTTCTCCTCGGCGAGCTTCTGGAGGAACTCCGGGGTGCCGTCGGTGGAGGCGTTGTCGACTATCACGATCTGATGACCCGAGGTCGTCTCGTCGAGCGCCTCGAGGCACTCCTGCGTGTACCTCAGGTTGTTGTGAGTGAGGATGATGATGGAGACACCGCGCGGCTGCTTCTTCATGCTTGCGGCTCCGAAATGCTTCTCTGAGCGGTGCCCGGCGACATGGTGCAGCGATTGTAGCAAATGCTGAGGCCGTACTATCCCCCAGCGGCCTTCCGGCGCTCGAGGTACTTCACGATCCAATCGGTGACCGCCATACCCGCGCCCGCGAAGACACCGGCCGCCAGGATGAAGGCGCCCGCCTCGTTCTCGGGGTTGCTCCGCATCGCGAGCACCACGACCACCGCGAACACCACGATGATGACCGTCGAAGCGAGACGCGCCACGTCGAGACGCACGTGTTCGCGGCGCGAGGGCGAGAGGTCGCGGACGGCGGCGATGTCGAGCCACACCACGAAAGCGAGCACCGCCACCGCCACGATCGCCGCTGCCGCGACCGGTCCCGCGAACTCCCAACTCGTGAACGGCTTCGCGGCAAGGCTGGTGACGGCCACCAAGAGCATGGCCGCGATCCAGATCGCGTTGCCGCCGACGAAGTGTCCCCCGAGCGCGGACAGTACGACGGTCCGGTCGATGCGACGACCGTGGAGCACCCACGTCAGCGCGGGCCCGACGACCGTCCCAGCGAGGCTGAGGATGGCGACGGCAGCCATGAGGAACATCTCCAAGGGAGTCTTCGGAGCGGTCCCGAGAGGCGTCAGCCCCCCGAGGGAGAAGATCGCGAGACTGAGCCCCGTGAACAGGCCGAACGTGCCCGCCGTGATCAGACAGGCGTCGCCGGCGAGCTCGACGCGAGAGCCGGGCTTGAAGGTCTCTCCCATGGTCCCCACCCCCTGTTCGGAGTATATACCTCGCCGACGACCGCGAACCGCCCACGGCGGCACGGCGTCCGAAGGGGTGGCGGTCGCTTCCGGGCCGCCGATGGGAACCATCCCGATGTGGGCCCGCACACGCGGGCTCCGGCGAGAGGAGGCGCGGCATGAAGCGGTATCTCCCCGCGCTGCTCGCGGCGCTCCTGGCCGTGGCGGCGCTCGGTCTGGCCGGCTGCCAGACGAAGGTGGTGACGTCGCCTGGCGGCGGCGCCCCGATCGACACCGTCACCGCGCAGGGTAACGGCAAGGCGCTCACCGCGCCCGACAAGGCGGAGATGACCTTCGGCGTCAGCATCACCGACTCCGACGCCAAGCGCGCGCTAGACCGCGCCTCGACGACCGCCCGGGCCATCACCGACGCACTGCTTTCGGCTGGCATCGCGAAGGACGACATCCAGACCGCGGGCATCACGCTCTTCCCTCAGCGCGACAACAGCAACCACGTCACCGGCTACTCCTCGTCGATCTCGGTGCGCGCCGTCGCGCGCGACTTCGCGAAGCTGGGCGCGGTCATCGAAGCGGCCACGAAGGCTGGCGCCACGGAGATCGGCGGGCCGTCGTTCATGGTCTCCGACGACAATCCCGCCAACGACAAGGCGCTGTCCGCCGCGGTCGACGACGCGCGCAAGCGCGCCGGGACGATGGCCAAGGCCGCCGGTAAGAGCGTCGGCCGCATCGTGAGCGTCTCGGAGGCCGGCGTGCAGTCGCCGGGGCCGATCTACGATCAGCGTTTCATGGCCTCCGCGCGGTCGCGCGGCGCGGCCGCGCCTCCGGTCGAGCCGGGCAGCATGGAGACCGTCGCTCAGGTTACGGTCGTCTTCGAGCTGAAGTAGCCCCGGGTAGCGCCCACCACCCCCGTTCGGCTACGCTCCGGCACGGGGGTGGTGGCATGCGCACGGTCGTCGGCGTGATGGGCTCGGGCGAACCGCTCGACCCGGCGGGCTACACGCGGGCCTACGAGGTCGGTCGGCTCGTCGCCGGCCGCGGCTGGGTCCTCGTCAACGGCGGACGCGCCGCCGGGGTGATGGACGCCTCCGCGAAAGGCGCCCACGACTCCGGTGGCCTCGTCGTCGGTGTGCTCCCCGACGCCGACGCGGACGAGGCTTCGACGCATCTCGACATCGCCGTGCGCACGGGCATGGGAGAGGCGCGCAACGTCGTCAACGTCCTCACGAGCGACGTCGTCATCGCCCTGCCGGGAGGCGCGGGCACGCTCTCCGAGATCGCGCTGGCGCTGCGCGCGGACGTCCCGGTCGTCGCGCTCGACTTCCCCCTCGGCGTCGCCTTCGCCCGGTTCGAGAGCGCGGGACTGCTCTCGAACGCGAGCACCCCCGAGGAAGCCGTCGACCTCGCCGCGCGAGAACTCGCGAAGAGAGGGCTCTAGATGCCCGCGAAGCCCTCCGGACCGCTCGTCGGCAAGACCGTCGTCGTCACCGGCTCCTCGCGCGGCATCGGACGGGCGATCGTCGAGGCGTGCGCCGAGGCGGGCGCCAATGTGGTCGCGAGCTCACGGACCCCGAAGCGGTCGAGGACCTCGTCGCCGAACTGCACTCGAGGCACCTGCGCGCCGCCGGCGCCGTCGCGGACGTGCGCTCCGATACCGACCTCGCGCGCCTGCTCGAGACGGCCCTCGCCGCGTTCGGCCGCGTCGACGTGTGGCTCAACAACGCCGGCGTCTCGGCCGGCTACCGGCATCTCGACGACCTCTCACCGGAAGAGGTGCGTGAGATCGTCGACATCAACGTCACCGGCACGCTGCTCGGTTGCCGTTTGATGGCGCCGTACTTCGCGGAGCATGGAGGCATCCTGGTGAACATGGCCGGACGAGGCTGGGGCGGCGAGGCGACCCCTCACACCGCCGCATACGCCGCCACGAAAGCCGCGGTCGCGAGCATCACCCGCAGCGTCGCGGCCGAGAACCGCGGCCGACGCATGTCGGTCCACGCGTTCGTGCCCGGCATGGTGCGTACCGACTTCTACCGCGACATGCGCGTGAGCCCGCGTCTGGCGGCCAGCGCCGGCAACGTCGAGTTCGCGCTCGACGCGTTCGGCGTGCCCCTGCCCGAGGTCGGCCGGGCCTTCGTGCGCGTCGCGTCGCAGGAGCCGGGCCGCGTCACCGGCAAGGTCTACTCGGCGCTCACGCCCGGGCGCACCGCTCGCGGTATCGCTCGGATGATGTACTTCCGTGCCAGCGGACGCATGCGCGAGCCGGGCTAGAGGGAGGCGCATCTCAGAGGCGATGGGAGACTACGAGTACCGGCGCCGCGAGCGCCATTCACCCGCCAGCCGCCCGGCCGCGAGCCGCCGCGCGCCGGTGGGCCGCATCGTAGCCGCGAGCGCGCTCGGCGTGCTCGCATTCCTCGCCGCGGGCGCGTGGGTCACGTGGGCGATGACGCGCCCGGCCGTCGCGCTCGTGACCGCCGATCCGGCCGACGCCGCGATCACCCTCACCCCTCTCGGCTCGGCAGAACCGCCGTCGACGGCGCGCGGACGGTTCTCGACCTCTACGCTCGAGCCCGGCCCCTACCACGTCGTCGTCGAGCGCAAGGGCTTCCGCACCTTCGAGCGCGACGTGCATCTCTCGCGCGGACGCTTGATGCGCCTTGCGTGCGTACTGCGTCCGAAGCCGTTCGCGCTCAGCGTCAGCGCTCACCCCAAGGGCGCGACGGTCGAGGTGCGCGCGGGCGGGCATTCGATGCGCGGGCGGGCGCCCTGGCGAGGCGCCGTCGCCGCCGGGCCAGTCACCGTCACGGTGACCGCGACGGGCCGGGACCCCGTCGTGCGCCGGCTCTTCCTCGACGCTTCCGCGACCATCGACGCTTGGCTCGACCCCAAGGGTCAGATCGTCTCGTGCGCCGGGGTGCTGCGCTGCGGCCCGGCGCCCAAGGCGATCGCACTCACGCCCGACGGACGCGAGGCATGGACGACGCTGCTGGGCGGACCGCCCTCGGTAGAAGTGTGGGACCTGCGCTCCGGTCGCCGCGTCGCAGCGATCGACCTCGGCAAGAACGGCGCGGTGGAAGTGACGTTCTCGCGCAACGGGAAGCGCGCGTACGCGAGCCAGATGGAGACGGCCCGCGTCTTCGAGATCGACACCCGCACGCACCGCGTGCTCCGCTCGCTTCCCACCCACAGCTCGTGGACGAAGGTCGTCGCGCTGTCGCCGGACGGGAGCACGCTCTTCGCCGCCAACTGGGTCGGCAACGACGTCTCGGAGATCGACCTGATCACCGGAGAGGTGCGACGGCGCATCCCCACGGTGCGCACGCCGCGAGGGTTGTGGCCGACGAGGGACGGGAAGTCGCTCTACGTGGCCGGCTTCGACAGGGGCGATCTCGCGCGCATCGACCTCGCGACCGGGCGAAGCTCCGTCGTCTTCCGGAGCGGCGGAGCGCTGCGCCACCTCGTCGCCGACGAGCAGCGCGGAGTCCTATACGCGTCGGACATGGCCCGCGACTGCGTGTGGGTCCACGACCTGGAGACCGGCGGTACCCGACGCTTCGTCACGACCGACCACAAACCGAACACCATCGACCTCTCACCCGACGGGATGATGCTCTTCGTCTCGTGCCGGGGAGCGAACAACCCGCGCTCGTACTACCTGCCTGGCCCGGAGTGGGGATCGGTGCTGATCTTCGACACGAGGAGCGGCCGACCGCTCGACGCGGTCGTCGGCGGCGATCAGTGCACCGGACTCGACGTCTCGGACGACGGCCGCACGCTGGTGTTCTCGGACTTCCTCGGAGACGCGCTGCGCGTCTACCGCGTACCGCCGTACGCCACGCTCGAGGCCGGAAGCGGCGGACGCTACCCGATGCACCTCGCCGACCTGCGCAAGTAGGAGAGCGGGCGGCTAGAGCAGCGTATGCTTCGTGCATACGTGTGTATCTAAATGCTATACTTCATCCATGCTGAACAGACTCCTGGGATCCAAGACCAGAGCGCGGCTTCTGACGTTGTTCATGACACACGCGCACCGTCGCTTCTACCTGCGCGAAGCCGCTCGAGAAGCCGGCGTGCCGCTGCGTGGGGCCCAGCTCGAGCTCGCCAACCTCACCGCGCTGGGCATCCTCCGTCGCCAGCCCGAGGGCAGCAACGTCTGGTTCGCCGTGGCGGAGGACCACCCGATCTACCCGGAGCTCCGGCTGCTCGTGCTCAAGACCACCGGGATCGGCGCCGTCATCAGCGATGAGTTGCGAAGCCACGATGCCACCGGCATCGAGGCGGCGCTCATCTTCGGCTCGGTGGCCGAAGGGACGGACGACGCCGACAGCGACGTCGACCTCATGGTCGTGACCGACGGAGCGACCGACCCTGTCTACGAGGCCGTCGAGGCCGCGGAAGAGATCGTTAAGCGTCCGGTCAACGTCGTGGTGTTCACTCGTTCCGAACTCGAGCAGCGCCTGACGTCGGCCGACGGCTTTACGCGACGCGCACTCGAGGGGGCGAAGATCTTCCTGATCGGCGGTACGGATGGGATTCCAGGATCTCCTTCAAGCGGGGCTGATACGACCGGTCCGCGCTGACCCGGAAGAGATCCGCGCACGCTTCCAAGTAGCGACCAGAGACGCCGAGCTTGCCGAGGGCCTGTTGTCGACCGACCTGGACTGGGCACTGATCGTCGCGTACAACGCCATGCTCCAAGCGTGCACAGCATCGATGTTCGCCCAGGGATTCCGGCCGCGCGGGACCGACCATCACCGGACGGTGATCCGCTTCATCCGATCGACCCGCCCCGACCTCGAAGATATGATCCGCAGGCTCGACGGGCTGCGCCGTCGCCGGCATCGCGCGGTCTACGAGGTAGTGGGCAGCGTCTCCGCATCCGACGCGAAGCGAGCTGTCGCCATGGCGAGCCGACTCATCGCTGCTCTGGGCGGTCGTTCTAAGGAGTGATATCATGTCGGTATCGTCAGTCACCAAGACCGAGGTGGGCACGATACCGAACTTCCTGCTTCGCAACATGGACCCGGAGCTCATGGAGCAGATGCGCCGCCGCGCGAAGGAGCACGGCCGCTCTCTCCAGGCGGAGATCCAGACCACCCTTCGGCGCTCGCTCGCTCGCGAAAAGCGGGCGGCGTTCCTCGAGCAGGTCGACCGGTTCCTGGACGAGACGCGCGGCCGAGAGGCGTTCGACGCGACAGCCGCCATCCGTCACGACCGCGACGCCGGTCACAAGCCGTGGCTCGGGTACTAGACGCGAGCGTGCTGCTGCACTGGCTCGCGGACGAGCCGCTCTCGGCGCAGGCGCGCGCCCTGCTCGCGTCCCAGGACGATCTGCTCGCGCCCGTCCTCGCGCGCTCGGAAGTCGGCAACGGCCTCTGGATGCAGGTCCGCTGCGGCCGCATGACGATCGAAGAGGCGAGCGTGCGCATGGAGGCGCTGGCGGACAGCGGCGTGCGCTTCGTGGACGACCCGGCCCTGCAGGTCGCGGCGCTGCACATCGGAGCCCGCCTGGAGCACCCCGCCTACGACTGGGAGTACGTCGCGCTCGCCATCGCCGAAGGCTGCGACCTGGTCACCGCCGACGATGCGCTGTGGCAGCGCGCATGCGAGATTATCGGCGAGCGCGCGGTGTGGCTGAGCGACGTGTGAGGCGGTGTGCAGATCTACCACCGCGTGGTAAGCATGGTAAGAATTTCACCACGCGGTGGTAGATCTGCAGGGACGTCAGAGTCCGTCCGCAAAGACTACAAGGCGTTTGTGACCGGCGCATTCGAAAACATGAAGACGTTCCTGCTTACTCAGGTCCTCAGCAGCCAAGAGGATGACTAATTCCCACTATCGGAATGTCACCCCGACGCCCGCTCCCCCTACCCCTCTCCCAGCACCAGCCCTCAGTCCAGCGCGTCCCACAGGTAGAGCGACGCGACCGACCGGTACGGTCGCCAGCGGTCGGTGATCACCGCCAGCGCCTGCGCGTCGTCGAGCACGCGCGGGCCGTAGAGCAGGCCGATGCTGCGACGCAGCCCCGCGTCATCGAGAGCGAAGACATCCGGCCGTCCGAGCGAGAAGATCAGGAACATCTCCGATGTCCACCGGCCGACGCCCTTGATCGTCGTGAGGCGGCCTATCGCCTCCTCATCGCTCAGGTCATCGAGCGCGTCGAGGTCGACAGACCCGTCTGCCACGCGAGTCGCCAGGTCGGTGACGTACGTGAGCTTGGCGGCCGAAAGGCCCGCGGACCTGAGAGCGTCCCGATCGGCGGCGGCGACTCCGCCGGCGGTGACCGTGCCGACCGCCGCTTCGACGCGCGACCATATCGTTCGCGCCGCCTTCACCGACAGCTGCTGGCCGACGATCGCCCGCGCCAAGGCGGCGAACCTGTCTTCGCGCAGTTCGAACGATGTGACGCCGATCTGCTCGATCAGACCGGCGAGACGCTCGTCGTTCGCGATCAGGTGCTCGACGGCGTCGCCTCCCGGCCCGTACGACACACGGGTCACTTGCGGATCGCGTCCGTTCCCATGTAGCCGCGCAGCACCTCGGGCACGACGACGGAGCCGTCGGCCTGCTGGAGGTTCTCGAGGATAGCAGCGACGGTGCGCCCGACGGCGAGTCCGCTGCCGTTGAGTGTGTGCACGAGGCGCGAGCCCTTGAACACGCCGGGGTCGCGGTACTTGATCGACGCGCGGCGCGCCTGGAAGTCCCAACAGTTCGAGCAGCTCGAGATCTCCTTGTATGCGCCGTACGACGGCAGCCAGACCTCGATGTCGTACGTCTTCGCCGCTCCGAAGCCCATGTCGCCGGTGCACAGCGTGATCACGCGGTACGGCAGCTCGAGCAGCTCGAGGATGTTGCACGCGTCGGTCACCATGCCCTCGAGCTCATCCATCGACTCCTCGGGCTTCGCGAACTTCACCAGCTCCACCTTGTCGAACTGGTGGACGCGGATCATTCCGCGCGTGTCGCGCCCGGCGCTGCCCGCCTCCTCGCGAAAGCACGGCGTGTACGCGGTGTAGTGCAGCGGCAGGTCGGCGGCCTCGAGGACCTCGTCGCGGTGGATGTTCGTGAGCACGACCTCGGCGGTCGGCACGAGGTACAGCGGCGTGCCCTCGCCGGACGTCTTGAAGAGGTCCTCCTCGAACTTCGGGAGCTGCCCCGTACCGGTCAGCGTCTCGGCGTTTGCGAGCACCGGCGGCCACCACTCCTTGTAGCCACGGGCCGTGTGCGTGTCGAGCATGAAGTTGATCACGGCGCGCTCGAGCCGGGCTCCGAGCCCGCCCATGAGCACGAAGCGGCTCTTCGCGAGCTTCACCGCGCGCTCGAAGTCGATGATGCCGAGTTCGGGGCCGAGGTCCCAGTGCGCCTTCGGCTCGAAATCGAACTCTCGCGGCGTGCCCCAGCGGCGCACCTCGACGTTGGCGGTCTCGTCGGCGCCGACCGGCACGCTCTCGTGCGCGATGTTCGGGATCGTCATCAGCAGGTCGCGCACGTCCGCCTCGACCTGCGCCAGAAGCGCCTCCAGAGAAGTGAGCTCGTCGTTTATCGCGCGGACCTCGTCCTTGAGCGCGTCGGCGTCGTCGCGACGGCCCTGCTTCATGAGCTCGCCGACCTGTTTCGACGCCTCGTTGCGCCTCGCCTGCCGCGCCTCGACCTTCCCGATGAGCTCGCGACGCTCCTCGTCGTGCGCGGAGAACCCGTCGAAGTCCCACGAGGACCCGCGGTCGGCCATCGCCTGCCTCACGGCGTCGATGTTCTCGCGGACGAAGCGTGCGTCGAGCATGTGGACCTCCCAGGCAAGGGCGGACTCATTCGCGCGTCGAGGCGCTAGGACGAGTATAGCGGAGCGTCGGGACGAGGATGTTCAGCCCCCGGTAAGACCTCGGTTCGACCGCCGCGCTACCATCCGGGCGTTGTCGCCACGAGAGAACGGGGGTAGGATGACGAGTGCTAGCGTTTCGCTATCAAAGAACCGGAGGATCGTCGTGCCGGACATACTGATCAGAGGGATCGATGCGGACGCGTATGCGCGCCTGAAGTCACGGGCCTCCCTACACGGGCGGTCCGTGAACGCCGAGGTAAGACGGATCCTCGAACACTCGGTCCGGCCACGCCTCACGCGGGAGGAATGGTCCGAGAAGACGCGGGCGCTTCGTAGCGAGATCGCCGCCGACTGGGAGCATCGCGGGATGACGCCCCCGTCCTCGGTCGATCTCATCCGCGAGGACCGCGATCGGTGAGCGCGCGGAGGGTGCTCGACGCGAGCGTCGCGGTCGCCGTCAACGTGCCTGAGGCCGCAAGCGAAGCATGCATGACCCTGATCGACGAGACGCGCGAGCGCCTCGTCCCCGACATCTTCTTCGCCGAGTACGGGAACGCCGTGTGGAAGCGCCGGATGCGCGGCGACATCACCGCGGAACAGGCGTCGATCGCGATGGAGTGGCTCGGAGACCTCGATGTCGAGACCGTGCCTTGCCGAGATCACATCGCCGAAGCCGTGGAACTCGCCATCGCCATGGGGCAGCCGGTCTACGATTGCCTCTACCTAGTGCTCGCGAGCCTCTACGACGCGGAACTCGTCACGCTGGACACGAACCTCGCCGCCGCCGCGCGGCTGGCCGGCGTCGGCGTCACCGTCCCGCTTTCGGGTAGCTTCCGAGCACCTTGACCTCGCGCAGCTTCAGGCGCAGGCACTCGAGCGCGAGCGCGACGCGCTCGTCCTCGAGATGTCCCTCGAGGTCGACGAAGAACATGTACTCGCCCAACCCCTTCTTCGTCGGTCTCGACTGGATCTTCGTGAGGTTGATCTGCCCGTAAGCGAACTCGGAGAGGATCATCAGCAGCGCCCCGGGCTTGTCCTGGCGCAGGAACAGCGCGAGCGACGTCTTGTCGCGACCCGTGCGCGGCCGGATGCCGCGTCCCACGACGACGAACCGCGTCTGGTTCCCGCGGTAGTCCTCGATGTCGCGCTTGAGCACCGCTCCGCCGTGCAGCTTCGCCGCGAGTTCGGTGCCGATCGCCCCCAAGCCGGGCTCCTCGACCGCCCTGAGCACCGCCTCGGCGGTGGAGTTCGCCGCTTCTATCGCACGACCCGGCAGATGGTCGGCGAGCCACCGGCGGCACTGCGCCGTCGCCTGCGGATGGCTCACGACCGCCTTCACATCGCGGATGCCCGTCGCGGGCCCAGCGATGAGCGCGTGATGGACGTCGAGCACGACCTCCTGCTGGATGTGCAGGTCGGAGTCGAAGGCGAGCGCGTCGAGGGTGGCGTTCACGCTGCCCTCGATGGAGTTCTCGATCGGCACGATGCCCGCCTCGGCGGAGCCTCCCTCGACCGTGACGAAGACGTCGGGGATGTTGGCGCACTCGACCGGTTCGACTTCGGGCAGGTCCATCGAGAAGAGGGCCTCCTCGCTGAACGTGCCGGACGGTCCCAGGAAGGCGTACCTCACGTCGTCTCCTCCTCGTCGTCGTGGGAGACGGCAGCGGCCACACGCGGCGAGCGCACCCGGTCCTTGCCGGTCGTCTTCGCCTGGTAGAGCGCCTCGTCGGCCTCCCGCAGCAGCGACTCGCGGTCCTCGCCGTGGACGGGATACGAGGCGAGACCGACGCTGATCGTGAGCCGCACGGTGCGCGCGCCGTCCACATCGACGAAGCCATGCTGCTCGACCGCCTCGCGGACCTTCTCCGCAACGACGAAGGCGCCTGAGGCGTCGGTCTCCGGCAGCAGCACCGAGAACTCCTCGCCGCCGTAACGCGCGACGATGTCGACCTCGCGCACGCTCGTACGCAGCACCTCGCCGAGCTCCTCGAGCGCCTTGTCCCCCGCGACATGACCGAACGTGTCGTTGTAGGCCTTGAAGTCGTCGACGTCGATCATGAGGAACGACAGGTCTTTCCCGTAGCGGCGGGTCCGCTCGACCTCCTGGTCGAGACGCTGCTGCAGGAAACGGTAGTTGTAGAGTCCCGTCAGTTCGTCCGTGATGGAGAGCCGCTTCGTGAGCTTGTACAGCTGCGAGTTCTCGACCGCCACGGCGAGTTCGCTCGCGACGGCCTGGAGGACGAGGCGGTCCTCGTCGGTCATGCCGTCGATACGCTCGGACTCGGCGCAGAAGACGACCATCATCTGGTTGTGCTCGAGCAACGACGCGCACGAGAAGTGGCCACCGGACGACTCCGCTTCCATCGCGGCGAGGTCGAGATAGGGCTCGACGCCGAGACCGGACGCCGGCACCTCGGCCGTCTGCACGCCCTGGCTCGCACTGAACAGGGTCAGCCCCTTCTGCTTGTCGATGACGAACAGCGCGCACGCCGGCATGTCGATGACCTTCTGGAGGATGTCGAGAACGAGCGGACCGACGCTCTCGAAGTCGAGCGTGGAGTGGATGACCTCGGTGATCTCGGAGACGGCGTGCAGCTCGGCGAGGCGACGGTTGAGCCGCTCGTTGAGCCCGGCGATGTGGCGGCTGCTCTCCTCCAGTTCGCGCCGGCGCAGGTCCTGCCGCTCGACGCCCACCGCGACGACGAGTCCGAAAGCGAGGATCGACACTCCCTTGAGCGCCACGAAGAGCACGTCGTCGAGGGTGCTTCCTGCCGCATGCGCCAGCAGGAGCGCAAAGAGGTAGGTGACGGCCACTACGCCGGAGATGGTCCACGCCGAACGGGTGCGCAGCACCCAGGCATAGACGAGCGGGAGGGCGAGCACCACAGGGTACATTGGGTCGCCGTGCTCGTACGTCGCCCACGTCAGCACGCCAAGCGTCACCAGGTCGAACGGAAGGACGACCATCATCACGCTGGCGAGCCGCATCGAGGACGCGAAGACCACGCAGAGCCCGACGGCGGTGGTGATCGCGAAGAGCCCAAGACCGCCCGCGAACAGCTGCCCTTCGAGCCAGCCGGGGAAGTCGATGATGCCGGGGACGAACATCGACACGAGCGTCACCACGATGGCGACACGCCCGACGAAGTAGGCGCGCTCGCTCACCGTCAGCGCCGGGGAGACCCTGCCGGCAGCGACGGGCGGCGGCTCGGCGTGAGTATGCTCTGCAGCGTCTGGCATGCGGACACCGTTCCTCCTGCGCCGGTGCTAGAGTGGCACCGGACGGACGTACGGGCAGTATACCGCGTCCCGCCGGCGCTCCGGACGGGACGCTTGACGGGAGGTCGCATGGACGAGAAGCGGTTGCGGGAGCTGCTCGCGGGGGTCGCCGACGGCACGACGGGCGTCGAGGCGGCCGCGGACGAACTCGCTCGGCTCCCCTTCTGCGACCTCGGCGACGCCAAGGTCGACCACCACCGCGAGCTGCGCTGCGGCTTCCCCGAGGTCATCTTCTGCGAGGGCAAGTCGCCGTCACAGGTGCGTGCGATCGCTCGCGAGCTCCTCGACCGTGGAGACGTCGTCCTTGGCACCCGAGCGTCCGCCGCGCACTTCCAGGCGGTCGCGCAGACCATCCCCGAAGCGCGCTACTTCGAGGAGCCGCGCATCCTGCTCGTCGATCGCCGCGCGGATCCGCCGCGCGAAGGACACATCGTCGTCGCCTCGGGGGGCACCGCCGACCATGCCGTCGCCGAGGAGGCCGCAGTCTGCGCCGAGGTCATGGGGAACCGCGTGACGCGCCTCTACGACGTCGGCGTGGCAGGCATCCATCGGCTCCTCTCTCACCAGGACGTCCTGCGCGACGCGCGCGTCCTCGTCGCGGTCGCCGGCATGGAGGGCGCCCTGCCCTCACTGGTGGCGGGACTCGTGGCGGTACCCGTCGTCGCCGTGCCCACATCGGTAGGGTACGGGGCGAGCCTCGGCGGGCTCGCGGCGCTGCTGGCGATGCTGAACTCCTGCGCGTCGGGCGTCGGGGTGGTCAACATCGACAACGGTTTCGGCGCGGCCGCGCTGGCCAGCCGCATCAATCGGGAGCGCGACCGGTGATCGCGTTCGTCGACGGCGTCACCGGCGTCTCTGGAGACAAGCTCCTCGGCGCGCTGGTCGACGCCGGCTTCGAACCCGACGCGCTGGCGGCCGCTCTCGACGCGCTCGGCCTCGGCGACTTCGACCTCACCGTCGCTCGCACGTCCCGACGGGGCATCGCGGCGACGAGCGTGGTGGTCGAGCCGTGCGGCGAGGAGCCCGACCGCTCGTGGCGCGAGATCCGTTCCCTCGTCGGAGCATCCGGCCTTTCCGCACCCGTGCGCGATGGCGCGATCGAGGCGTTCCGCCTGCTCGCGGAGGCCGAGGCGCGCGTTCACGGCGTCAAGGTCGAGAACGTGCGCTTCCACGAGGTGGGCGCCCTCGATTCCATCGTCGACATCGTAGGTGTCTCGGCGGGTCTCCACGCACTGGACGTGACCGATCTCGTCGCCGCGCCACCCGCGCTCGGCTCGGGGACCGTCCAGACACGCCATGGCGCTCTGCCCGTGCCCCCGCCCGCCGTCGCCGAGCTGCTGCGGGACGTCCCCTCCTACGGCTCAGACCTGCCCGGCGAGCTCACCACGCCGACCGGCGCGGCGCTCCTTCGCGCCTTCGCCTCGCGGTTCGGGCCCATGCCGGCCATGACCGTCACGGCGGTCGGCTACGGTGCCGGCTCGCGCGACCTGCCGGCCGCCAACGTCACGCGAGTCGTGATCGGAGAACCGGCTTCGTCCGTCCCCGACGGACTCTCCCGCGAGACCGTCGTCGAACTCTCCGCGAACCTCGACCATCTCTCCCCCGAGCACGTCGCGTTCGCCGCCGAGGAGTTGCTCGAAGCCGGCGCGCTCGACGTCTGGCAGACGCCCGTGGTCATGAAGAAGGGACGCGCGGCGGTGCTGCTCACGGCGCTCGCCACGCCACCCGACGCCGACCGGATGGCCGGCCTCCTCCTCAGGCTCACCGGTTCGCTCGGCGTCCGGATGCGCGCCACGGAACGGCTCGTCGCGCCCCGCGAGGTCCGGGAGATGGAGACGTCCCTCGGTACCGCGCGCGTGAAGGTCGCGCGCATCGACGGACGCGACGTGATCCGCGCCGAGTACGAAGACGTGGCCGGGATCGCCCGTCGGCTCGCCGCCGAAGCGCAGGAACTGCTCCGAGGCGAAGACCCGAGGAGATGAAGGGGGCCCGCGGGCTCGTTCGCCCGCAGGCCCTCCCGCGACTCCCTGCACTTGGTCGAGCGCCCGCGAGCCGCGGCGATACCGGCGCTGGCACCGCGCGGGTGCCCTCCGTGTACCCCTTATATCGGCGGTCTCGGACGCCTCGATGAGACGTCGCGCGACCGGCGGCGTACGCACGCCCGGATCGCCGTTCGTCGGCCAATGGTGACTTTCGTCACATGATGAGGGTCTCGGCTCAACTCCGGCACACCCCTTGCCGATGAAGTTAATGAAAGTTAAGTCTCCGGAAGGGGGCCAGAAATGGTTACGAAGCAGACCTGCCCGACGTGTGGAGGGAACAAGAGCGTAGTCGTCCGAGTCCCGGGCGGCCCAAGCAAGGTCCGTCGCTGCCCCGATTGTGCGGGCCGCGGCTACCGGGTGAAGATGGTCACCTGGCGCTAGACCACCGCTCTCCTCTCCCCGCGACCCCGTGCTCCCGCGCGGGGTCGCGTGCGTCCGGGCACGAAAAGGGGAGCGGACCTGCACGCCTCACGCTAGAATGTCCTCGACACCCTTCCGTGGAGGTCCAGCATGCGTCGAACCGCCCTCCTGATCTTCCTGCTCTTGATGTCTGCCGCGGTCATCTCCGGCTGCCGCTTGAGGACCGCCTCGACCGTCCCGTACCCGGCAGCTCCACTCGTCGTCTACGAGACCACGGCGGTCGGTCACCCCGATGTCATCGCACCCCCTGGCCCGCCTTCGATCCCGGCGACGCCGTACCCGCTCCCCAAGGTGCCGAAGACGCGAGTAGACGCCCACCTGAGCAAGGCTTTCATCGACCGGGTCGCGAGCCTGTACCGTGCCGGCGACGTCCTGGGGCTGATCGGATTGCTCCCGCCGGATGCCAAGACCGCGAAGCTTATCGGTGAAGACTACGAGGGGGATGCGTACTTCTCCAGGCTTTCGCAGTGGATGTTCTCCGCCAAAGCGACCGACCCGGCGAAGATAGCCAACTGGGCGACCGCATCCTCGTGGGAGTTCGACACCGGGTCCTATGCCTACGTCTACGATTCCAAGGCGCTGCCCTACGTCGTCTACCGGGTCTTCTTCGCCCTGCGGACGCCGCAGGGCGGCAAGGTGAACACCGCTCTCGACCTCGCGCGCGACCGCAAGACGGGCACGTGGTACTACCTGCCCCTGATCTTCGGCCCCATCCAGCGCAACCTCACGGGCAACCCCAACGACCCCTATTACGACGACATCACCTGGCACTTCCTCGTCGCGCCGCGCTGACGTCGGCCCTCGAGCAGTAGCGCCTTTCGGTCCTCCACGAGCGCCTTCTACCGGTCCGCCCTCATCGACGACGTCTCCGACGGAACATCCACAGGACCCACACGGTCACCGCAGTGCTCGCGACGCCCCCGATGCCGCCCCACACTCCTCCGGTCCACGAACCGATCCAGTACACGAGCCACAGGAGGAACAGGGCGGGCACGGCCACTAAGAGCACGGCGGCGATCTTGATGCCGCTGCTCTCGTACGCGTCTGGCTTGGGTTCCGGTCGCAGAGCACGACCGTCGATCGACATGGTCATCACCCGTCCCGGTATGTTCCCGTCGGCGCTAGAGGGGAAGCCGCAGGTAGAGCATGCGCACCGCCGGTACCACATGGCTGTGGTCGGTAAACGGCTCCGTGCGTGCGAAACCCATCCCCTCGTACATCGCGAGAGCGGCGGGCATCGCATCGGGCAGCGTGGTGAGCCGGATCTCGGCGTACCCCAGATCGCGAGCCTCGTCGAAGGCGGCTTCGCCGAGTGCGCGGCCCAGACCGAGGCGGCGCGACGCAGGCTGGGATCCTACACGAACTCCATCTCGGGCTCGATGACCGCAAGGAACGCGGTGACCACCTGGGGATCGAACTGAGTGCCGCAGCACCGTTCGATCTCCTGCAGCGCCTCGCGCGGCGTGCGCCCCGACCGGTACGGGCGGTCGGAGATCATCGAATCGTACGCGTCCGCCACGCACAGGACGCGCGCGCCGAGCGGGATGCGGTCGCCTCCCATGCCGTGGTAGCCGGACCCGTCGAAGTTCTCGTGGTGGCACAGGATGAGAGGGATGACGTCGCGCAGCAGACCCCCGACCGGGCGCAGCATGTGGGTCCCCTTGTCGGGGTGCGTCTTGATGTGCTCCCACTCCTCGTCGTCGAGCTTCGATGCCTTCTGGAGCACGTCGAGACTGATCTCGATCTTGCCGACGTCGTGCAGCAGGCCGGCGACGCGTACGTTCTCGACCTCGTGGTCCGGCAGCTGGAGTCGCTCCGCGACGCGGGTCGCGAGTCCCGCCACGCGCACCGAGTGCTCCTTCGTGTACCGGTCGACCGCGTCGATGTACTTCGCGAGTATCTCGAGGATGCCCTCGTAGGCCTGCCTGAGGTCTCGGACGTTCGTCTCCTTCAGGTCATACAGGGTGCCCACGAGATAGGAGGTGAGGATGAGGAACGCGCCCCACAGGACGACGTTCAGGTACGGGATCTCGACAAGGGTGTCCCTGAAGACGTTCGGGTCGATGATCTCGTACAACGAGACCATGAGCACCGCCAGCATCGAGACCGCCACGCCGCGATTGCGCCCGAGGAAGTAGGCGGCTATCAGCGTCGGAACGTAGAAGAAGTTGAGGAACGCCACCTTGTTCGCCGCCACGAGTACCGCGAACGCGGTCGCGGCGACGAGGACCACGACGAGGATGATCTCGAAGTGACGCATCACGAACTCTCGGAACCGCTCCATGATCCCCCCTAGACCCCGCGGGTTCTCCCAACGGATAGTGTGCGTTCGCGCGGCGGGAGCGTCAAACCTGGCGGCCCACGAAGACCGCGGCCCCGGCGGGGCCTCGCAGGAGATCCCTTGGTGCGGGTGAAATCCGCCACACCCGCATAGCGCGTGCGAGCACCCCGTCCGCGCTCGCTACGGTTCGATGACCACCTTGACGGACTCCCCGGCGCTCGCTACCAAGCCGAAGCCTTCCTGGATCCTGTCGAGCGGCAGGCGATGCGTGATCATGTCCTCCACTGCGACACGGCGAGTCGCGATCAGGTCGAGGGCCATCGCGAGGTCGGCCGGCGCCGCACCGTACGCAGTACGGATGGTGACCTCGCGACGCCAGAGCTCATTGAGAGGCACGGGGTGATCCTGCCCTGGCGACGGTACGGCGAAGATGATGAACACCCCCCCGTTCTCAAGGCACGCGATGCCTTGGTCTATCGCCGAAGGCGCACCGGTGCACAGGATCACGAGGTCGGCCAGTCGCCCGTCATTGGCCTCGCGCACGAGCCGAGGAAGGTCATCGCCCGCTTCGACGGCATCGAAGACTCCGGCCGCTCCGCTCCCACGCGCCCAGCCGAGCCGATACGGACTCACATCCGTGGCGAAGACGCGTCCCGCGCCCAGGGCGAGTGCGAGACGGATATGCAGCAGCCCGGAGATGCCGCTGCCGACGACGAGGACCGTCGAGCCCGGCCTGACGCCGGCACGGGTCTGCGCCCGCACGACGCACGCGAGGGGCTCGACGAACGTGGCCGCCTCGTAGCTGACGGATCCGGGCAGCACGAACACGCCGCGGTCGACCTGCAGAGCAGGCACGCGCACGTATTCGGCGAACCCGCCCGGATCGAAGTTCGTGGCATGCAGCGTGTGGCAAGCCGTGTGGAACCCTGCCAGACACATGCGGCATGAGTTGCACGGCACGTGATGCGAGACGACGACCCTGTCTCCCGGCTCCACGCCCTCGACACCATCACCCACCGCCACGATGTCGCCCGAGACCTCGTGCCCCAGCACGATCGGCGCCTTCGGGACACGGTACCACTCGAGCACGTCGGATCCGCAGATGCCGCTCGCGCGTGTCCGCATCAGGACCTCGCCCGGCCCGATCGCGGGTACCGGCATCTCCTCGACACGGACGTCGGAGTTGTTGTAGTAGACGCCGGCGCGCATGGTGTCGGGCACGGGTGGGTCAGACCTTGCGGGAGTCGTCAGCGGCCACGGCGGACGCACCGGAACGCGGACCGGTCACGCCGGCTGTCGTCTTTTCATCCATGTAGACCGCGTAGGCGTCATCCACGGATGCGTTGCCGTGGACCACCGCTCTGACCGCCTTGATCATGCCGATCGGGGAATCCGACTGGAAGATGTTGCGCCCCATGTCGACGCCGGCGGCGCCGCCCGCTATCGCCCTCGCGGTCATCTCGAGCGCTTCGCGCTCCGGAAGCTTCTTGCCCCCGGCCATGACGATCGGCACCGGACAGGTGCCGGTGACGCGCTCGAAGTCCTCGCAGTAGTAGGTCTTGACGATGTGGGCGCCCATCTCCGCGCCGATCCGGCTGGCGAGCGCGAAGTACCGCGCATCGCGGACCATGTCCTTGCCCACCGCGGTCACGGCGATCACCGGTATGCCATAGCGCTCACCCGCGTCGACCAGCTTCGCGAGATTCGCGATCGTCTGGTGCTGGTGCGGCGAGCCCACGAAGATCGAGAGCGCCATGCCCGCGGCGTTCATGCGGATGCACTCCTCGGTGCTCGTGATGATCGTCTCGTTCGAGAGATCGTCCTCGAGGACGCTGTTGCCGCCGGAGACGCGCAGCACGATCGGCGCAGTGGTCGTCGAGTCGATGCACTGCCGCAGGACTCCACGTGTCAGCATGAGAGTGTCGGCGTACGGCGCGAGCGGCATCACCGAGAGTTCCGGCTTCTCGAGACCCGTGGTGGGGCCCAGGAAGTAGCCGTGATCGACGGCGAGCATGACGGTGCGGCCGTCTTCCGGCTTCAGTATGCGGGACAGGCGGTTCTCAAGACCCCATGACATGGCGCTTTGACCTCTCTTCATCTCGGAACAACGCGAGGTCCATGCTAGCAGACGGCGGACGCCGAAGAACCCTAGAGCAGCCGCAGCCCCGTCGCATCGCGAAGGTTCAGGATGTGGCACGACTCCTCGAGCACGCCGACCATGCCCCACGCGTCCCAGAGCGTCTCACCGATGGCGAAAGGCCCGTGCGTGCGAAGGACCGCGACCGGCACGGCACGCAACGCCTCGGCAAGCATGCGTGCGGCTTCCGCGGAGCCGATCTTCACCTCGGGGACCAGCACCGGTATCGCCGAGCCGATCACGCATCCCGCCTCGGAGTCGAGCGGGACGATCTCGTCTTCGACCAGCGAGCGGAACATCGTGTGCGGCGGGTGCGCGTGACAGATCGCGCGGGCATCGGTCGCGTGGTACACGGCGCGGTGCACGACGAGCTCACGACTGCAGCCCTCGTCCGACGATCCCGGCTCCATGCCCGTCTCGATCAGGTCGTGCGGCTCGAGCCTCGACAGCATCGAGCCGGAGCGAGTGATGATGATCCGGTCATCGACCCGCACGGAGAGGTTGCCGTGCCGAGCGGTCACGGATCCCGCGAGGAACAGATCGCGCCCCACTTCACGGAACAGTTCGTAGCGGGCGGAGCCGACAGCCACCCGCCCACCTCCCTCTACTCTCGATACGTTCGTCCGCGGATCCGTCCGACCTCGCCGCCCCCACCGAAGAACGACAGGGGCTCCGCCGACTCGGACGAAACCCCTGTTCATGGCTGTGGTGCGGGTGAAAGGAGTTGAACCTTCACGGGGTTGCCCCCACATGGACCTGAACCATGCGCGTCTGCCATTCCGCCACACCCGCGTGCGTGGAATTGAAATCCTACCATCGCGTCTGAACAGCGTAAAGACGAGGAGTTGGGGTCGTAGGGCTTGGAAACCTCAGATCGACATCAGCGAAGTGTGCCTGCTTCTTGGTAAAATTCTATATCGTCATATTCGAGATCCCAGGCAGGAGGGCGGACAGATGTCGGCGATACACACGGTGGCCGCAAGACGCTCACGCAAGATCTTGGGAGATGCTCTGACGGCTATGGCGCTGGCGATAGCGCTGGTACTCGCACTCGCATGTCCCGCATGGGCGCAGGGGCTGCAGGGCTCGTCGGTCCTTGCGCTGGATGGCGTCGACGACTACGTGGCCGGAACGGACCGCTCGGCCTACGACGTCGGTACCGGCGCGAGCGCTGACTTCACTCTCGAGACGATGTTCAGCGTCTCCGACTCGGCCGGGTCTCGGACGGGGACCCTGTTCCACAAGAACGGGGCCTATTCGGTCTACATCCTCCTCAACGTGAACGGCGATGAGGACCGGATCATCTTCAGGCTGTGGACGGGGCCGGGCAGCAGCTACACCTACATCTATCACAACGTCACCCTTGCGACCGGGTGGCATCATCTGGCCGCCGTCTTCGACAACGAGAGCACGGCCGACACGGATCTCATGGCGATCTACCTCGACGGCAGCCGCGTGTCCCAAAGCTCCGCCGTCGAGTGGACCCCGGGGATCCCGAACTCGTCGAGCGCACTCAACATCGGCGGATACATGGGGATCAACCCCTTCCCCGGGTGGCTGGAGGAGACGCGGATATCGAGGTGTGTCCGCTACTCCGGCGGTTCGTACACCGTGCGGAGTGCCCCGTTCGCCACGGATGCGAACACGCTCGCCCTCTGGCACTTCGACGAGGCTTCCGGCTCGAGGACCTTCCTCGATTCTTCGGGAGCGGGCAACGGCCTTGCAGGCGTCAACGGGGCGGCGACCTACAACGACACGCCCACGCCCACTCGCGTGACGCCGGCCATCACCAAGACGCCGACGGGTAGCCTGTACACGCTGACCCGCAGCCGTGGGGTGGCCTACTGCACGTTCGGGGCGACACTGCGTGCTCCGACCGGCGCGGCGATCACATCCAAGCGCGTACTCCTCCAGCGCAGCGCCAACGGCACGACCTGGTCGACGTACGCCACCCTGTATACGAACACCTACGGCCGGGTCTCACGCCGGGTCGCTTTCTCTGCTGCCGGCACCACCCATTGGCGCTGGTACTCACCGCTCGACACGAGATACAGCGCGGTGGCGAGCGCGAGGACCCGGATCGTCACTAGGTAGAGTCCTCGCCGCCGAAGTGGGTATAGAACCTCACGTACGGCGCTTCCCCGCGCCGTCTGTACCCTGCGCCGCTATGCAGCCGACGAAACGAGACCCTCGTGAGTGCATCGCAACTCGCGACGAAGCACCGAGCGAAGGCTCCGGGTTCCGTGGTCCCTGTCGTCGGCATCGGCGCTTCCGCCGGGGGCTTGGAGGCCCTCAGCACCCTTCTGTCCGGGCTCCCCGCCCACACCGGACTCGCGTTCGTCCTCGTGCAGCACCTTGAACCGTCCCACGCCAGCAACCTCGCCGAGATCCTCAGCCGCCAGACACCTATGCCCGTGACCCAGGTCGAGGAGGGCATGCCTGTCGAGGCGGACCACGTGTACGTCATCCCGCCGGACACCCAGATGCGCGTGCGCGGCGGCGTCTTCGCGCTGAGCCCGCGCCCGGGGGGCCGGACTCCCAGCCTGACCATCGACGTGTTCATGGAGTCGCTCGCTCGCGAGTACGGCAACCGGGCCATCGGCGTGGTCTTGTCGGGCGCAGCTTCCGACGGCGTCCGCGGCCTCGCCGCCATCAGGGCGGCGAACGGCATCGGGCTCGTGCAGGACCCCGCGACCGCCGCCTTCCCGAGCATGCCGCAGAGCTCCATCGACGCCGGGGTCGCCGACCTCGTCCTCGACGTCCCGGGGATCGCCGCCGAGATCGGGCGGTTGGCGCTCCATCCCTACCTTCGCGAGAAAGCGACGTCCAAGACGGTAGGGAAAGACGGCGAGCGGCAGGTAGACGATCTCGACGCCATCTTCGCGCGGCTGCGGGAGGTCTCCGGGCTCGACCTGACGAACTACAAGCGGCCCACGATGGTCCGCAGGCTCGGGCGGAGGATGGCCATGAGGCACGTGGACACGCGTGCCGACTATCTTCGCTTGCTCGAAGCGGATCCGGACGAGGCTGCGCTTCTCCTTCGCGACGTCCTCGTGCGGGTCACCTCGTTCTTCCGGGACCCTGCCGCCTTCGAGACGCTCAAGACCGAGGTCTTCCCGCGCATCATCGGGGACCCCCTGGTCACGCGACCGGTGAGGGTCTGGGTCGCCGGCTGCGCGACTGGGCAAGAGGCCTACTCTATCGTCATGGTCCTCGTCGAGTACCTCGAGTCGATCGGCTCGAGCCGCTCCATCCAGGTCTTCGCGTCGGATCTGAGGGAGGACGACCTCGTCCTCGCGCGACACGACTTCTACCCCGCCGGGATCGAGAACGAGGTCACCCCCGAGCGCCTCGCCCGGTTCTTCTCCCCGGCTGGGACCGGCTACGAGGTGTGCAAGAGCGTGCGGGAAGCATGTGTGTTCGCGCGCCACGACATGACCGCCGATCCGCCTTTCGCGCACCTGGACCTGATCTCGTGCCGCAACGTGCTCATCTACATGGACACGGCCCTGCAGCGGCGCGTGCTGTCGATCTTCCACTACGCACTGCTCGACGAGGGGATCCTCTTCCTCGGCCCCTCGGAAGGAGTGACCAGCGCCCCGAAACTCTTCGGCCGCGCGAAGTCCAAGAGCATGTTCGTCCGCAACAAGCACGAATCGCCCGTGCCGATCCTGGGGAGAAGGGGTCCGAGCCACCGGGCAGCGGGAGGTTCGGTCGAAGCGGGTAGGAACCCGCGGCCGGCCGACGCACCCACCGTCGGCCCCCAGGGCAGCGTCGACGAACTGCTGCTCGAGCGCTACTCACCGGCGGCGATCGTGGTCGACGGCGACCTGCGCGTCCTGCAGTTGCGGGGCGATGCCGGCGACTATCTTCGCCCCCGGGCCGGAGTCGCCAGCCTCGACCTCCGCAGCATGGCGAGCGAAGGTTTGTCGACCGCGGTCGAGTCCGCGGTCGAAGAGTGCACGCGCACGCAGGCGCCCGCGCGGCGCGCCCGCTTGCATCTCAAGACCGAGAAGGGCAGCACGGCGAAGGACCTGGTCGTGGTGCCCATCGACCCCGGGTGCGAACAGCCGACCTTCTTGATCATGCTGGAACAGGCCGATGCCCGCAACGGCGACGCGGGCGGCAGCCCCGGGCACCCGGACGAGATCCCCTTCCTTCGCCAGGAGCTCGAGGCGACACGCGAGCGGCTCAAGGCAAGAGACCGCCGAAACGAAGCAGCGAACGAGGAGTTCCGGGCGGCCAGCGAGGAGATCCAGTCGAGCAACGAGGAACTTCAGAGCGTCAACGAGGAACTCGAGACCGCCAAGGAGGAGTTGCAGTCCGCCAACGAGGAGCTCACCACGCTCAACGACGAGCTTCAGTCCCGCAACCGGGAACTCGGCGCCAACAACGACGACCTGGGCAACCTGCTAACGAGCGTGGACATCCCGATCGTCATGCTCGACAGGGACCTGGGTATCCGCCGCTACACCGCGCAGGCCGCGGAGATCTTCCACCTGATCCCCGGCGACGTCGGCCGACCGTTCGCGGACATCCGGTCGCGGCTGAGGATCTCCGACTTCGAGAAGATCCTACGCGACGTACTGGCCCGCGATGAGCCGGTCGAGCGGGAGGTCGCCGACGAGAAGGGGATCTGGTACCAGCTGGTGGTCCGCCCCTATCAGACGGCTGCGGGTGAGACCACCGGCGTCGTGGTGACGCTCCAGGACGTGAACGCGCTGCGAACCTACCAGGCCGAGCTCGAGACCATGTGGCGCAACAGCGAGGCCATCAACCGGATCGCCCTGGCTTTCCAAGAATCCACGGACCCCGGGACCGCGGGGCGAACCCTGCTCGGCGAGGCGGTGGCGGCACTCGGGGCGGACCGTGCCCTCTGGCTCGACTATGAGAACAATGAATGGTGTCTGCGGATCGAGTTCCCGCGACCCCGGGGAAGGGGCGCCGTGCTCGCGCCCCACGCGCCCTACTCGTCGGCCGAGGCGAAGCGGCTCGGGCTGCGCCACTACAAGACCGGTGAGGTCCTCCTCGAGAACACGGGAGGACTGTCAGCCCGCGGCGGGCCTGGCGATACCGCAACGGGCTCCCTGCTCACCCTCCCCGTCCTGGCTCTGGACGGGAAGCTCGCAGGCGCCGTGCGGTTCACGTTCTCCGGCGAGCCTCGTACGTTCTCCTCCGCCGAACTGGACTTCTGCCGCAAGCTGGCCGTGGTGGTCACGCTCATCTTCGAGCGCGCGAACCGCGACCGGCTCACCGCGGCGCTCGTGGAGGAGCGCACCGCATCTCTGGCAACGACGGTCGTGCAACTCGCTGAGGCCGTCCACATCAAGGACATCTTCCTCGCGAACATGAGCCACGAACTGCGGACACCGCTCAACTCGATCATCGGCTTCTCGGGCGTGCTGCTGGGCGGCCTCGCTGGCGAACTGAGCGAAGAGCAGAGGCGGCAGATCCAGATGATCCGGACCTCCGGCGACCGGCTCCTCGCGACCATCTCGGACATCCTCGACCTGGAGAAGATCGAGGCCGGGGCGATGCCCGTGGAGCCGACGGAGTTCGTCGCGGCGGACATCGTCCGCGGGGTCGTGGACCTCTTCGAACCGCTCGCGCGCGCCAAGCATCTCGAGTTGACCTGCGAGCCGCCGAACCGCCGCATCGTCTTGCGGACCGACGAGGCGAAGCTCAGGGCCATCCTCGTGAACCTGCTGAGCAACGCGATCAGGTACACGGACTCGGGGACCGTGGCGGCGTCGGCCGAGTCGACGCGCACCACATTCACCGTCACGATCCGCGACACGGGCTACGGCATGACGCCGGAGCAGACGGCACAGGCCTTCGACGCGTTCCAGCAGTTCGCGAAAGAGGGTCACGTCAAGCCCGGGGGCACGGGGCTGGGCCTGAGCATCGCGAAACACCTGGCGGAGATGCTCGGCGGGCACGTGGACGTCGAGTCGGAGCCCGGTAAGGGCTCGACGTTCAAGGTGACGATCAAGCGACGGATCGCGCCGCCTCGCAAGTGATGAGTGTTCCTCAGGCCCGGATGGCGGAAGCGCGCATCGCGGAAGGCGACTCCAGGCCGATGGCACGCCCCGCACGGCAGACCCGCGGTGTCCCTCGGGACGCAAGTGACAGGAGCCGCACGCGGCGCATACCCCCGATCGCAAGTCCCGGCCGGTCCGCCATCTTCGCCTCCGCTGAGCGCTGCCGTGTCCATCCGTTCGTACCCGAATGCCCCTTCGCCGCGGCGCGGTACAATCTCGGGGACGAACGACGACGCGGAGGCCGGATGGAGCAGGACCTCATCCTTGGGCGGTACCGGCCGCTCGCCGAACTCGGCGAGGGCGGGCACGGCTCGGTCACGCTGGCGTACGACACCAGGATGGCTCGCCGCGTCGCGATAAAGCGCCTCCCGCTGCCGAGGCGCTCGCGAACAGACACGACCGGCCTCGCGGAGGCGCGCACCACCGCGCTGCTCGCGCACCCGAACGTCGTGACCGTCCACGAGTGGGAGACGGACGACGACGCAGCGTACCTCATCATGGAGCACGTCGAGGGGGTCACGCTCGCCGACCTGCTCGACGACGCCGAAGGTCCGCTCGACGTCGACGAGGCGGCGGCGGTCCTCGGCGCGGTGGCCGACGCGCTCGACCACGCGCACGACAACGGCGTGCTCCACCTCGACATCAAGCCCGAGAACGTGCTCGTCGACCGCGACGGCCGCGTCAAGGTGGCGGACTTCGGGGTCTCCGCGCTCGAGGGCCTCGGCGGCGGGGCGTCGGGCTCCGGAGGCACGCTGGGGTTCATGCCTCCCGAACAGCTGCGCGGCGAGACACTCGACGCGAGCGCGGACCAGTGGGCGTTCGCGGCCCTGGCATACGTCACGCTCACTGGTGAAGAGCCTCTCGCGGCGGACACCGCGGAAGGCGCTCTCTTCAAGGCGACCGTCACCGAGGTCCCGCCTCCGTCCGAGTTCGAGCCGACGCTGCTGCCGCTCGTCGACGACGCCGTCCTCGTCGCGCTCGCCCCGGACGCGGGCGACCGCTTCGCCGACGTGGCGACTTTCGCCGCCGAGCTCCTGCCGCACCTCGGCGACGCCGCGGCTGGACGCGCGACGCTCGCGGCGACCGTACGCGATCTGCTCGAGGAGGAGGGACACGTCCCGGAACGCGAGTCTCTCGCAGCCCGTCTCGCGCGCCGCGCCGGCGCCGCGCGCAGGGTCTCGGCGGCGTTGGCGTGCCTCTGGCTCGCCTGGGCGGGACTGGCCGCCTACCCGCTCGGTAACGCCGCCGTATGGGGAGGCGCCGGCCTCGTGGCTCTCGCCGCCGCGCTGGCGCCTGGGCTTGGTCTCGCGCTCGCCCTCGCCGCGTTCTCCGCGGGGCTCTTCACGGCGGGGATCCTGCCGGGTCTGGCGTTCGCGGTCCCGGCGGCCGCCTACTGGCTCGTCCTCGGGCGTCGGGGGACCGGCAGCGCCATCGCCCCGGTCGCCGCCCCGCTGCTCGGATCGGTCTGGGCCGCGCCCGCGGTGCCGCTTCTCGTCGGGCTCTCCGGCGAGCCGGTAGACGCCGCGATCGCCGGGGGCTGCGCGGCGGCGGTCGCCATGGTCGCCTCCGCGGCGTCCGGCGGCCGCGCGCCGTACCTCGTGCTCGACCTGCGGCTGCTCGCCGACCCCTGGGCGGCCGGAGTCATGCGAGAGAACCTCCTCGGCCTCGTGCGCGGACCGGGACCCGCGCTGGCGGCGCTGGCCTGGGCCGCAGCCGCCGCGATCGTCGCCTTCGCCTCCCGCCGCGGGTCGCGCATCCTCGCCGCGATCGCGGTGCTGGCGGGCCTCGGCGTCATGCTCGCCTCCTACCGGGCGTGGTCGCTGATAGGGCCGCCGCTGCGCTGGCCCAACCCCGGCGTCGTCCGCCAGCTCGCCGGCTCATCTATACTGGTCGCTGTGGTGTTCGCCGCCGGGATCGGTCCCGTGCGGGGAGCCGATCGGAGGCGCGCCGTCCGGCGCGCGGAGGAGGGCCGCTAAGCCCGCATGAGCTTGCTTTCCGACTTCGAGGATCGCGTCGCGCGCGCGGTCGAGGGCGTCTTCGCCGGCGCGTTCCGCTCGCCGGTCCAGCCCGCCGAGATCGCGAAGGCGCTCGCCAAGGCGATGGACGACGGGCGCACCGTCGGGGTCGGCCGCGTCTACGCGCCTCTCTCGTATCGGGTCGCGCTCTCCGGCGAGGACGCCGAGAAGCTCGGCTCCTTCACCGTCACTCTCTCGAGCGAGCTGGCCAGATACCTCGCCGGGCACGCGAGCGAACGCGGGTATCACCTCGCCACGAAGCCCGCGATCGCCTTCACCGTCCACGAGGACCTGCGCCTCGGCCGCTTCCGCGTGAGCGCCGAACTCGCCGCGACGGACGACGAGTCCGCGCCTGAAGAGGACCTCCGTGATCCCGTGTCGATGCCCGCGCGCCGCCGGCGCACGGTGGAGGTCGAGCCTTCGGGAGGCCATCCTCTGCGCGATCTCGCGACCGTCACCGTCGGCGAGGTCAACCACGACGTGGTGCTTCGGGGTGAGCGCCTGGTGATCGGACGCCTCAACGCTTGCGACATCTGCCTCTCGGATGTGAACGCATCCCGCAGGCACGCGGTCCTCGAGCGCGAGGGCGACGGCTGGACGGTCGCCGACCTCGACTCCACGAACGGCACCCTCCTCAACGGCGTCCCGGTCCAGCGTGAGCGCCTGCGCGACGGCGACGTGATCGAGATCGGCCTCACGCGTCTCGTCTATCACGAGCCGAGGGGGTAGCGGTGGTCGACATCGTGCTGCTCTTCGGCAGGATCGTATTGCTCGCGCTGGTCTACCTCTTCCTCTTCGCCGCGGTGCGCGCGGGGATGGGCGCCGTGCGCGAAGCCGCCGCGGCCTGCCCCGGAGAACTCTCGCTCCTCGTCGCCGCGGGACCGAAGGCTTCCGTCGGCGTGCGTATGCCGCTGATCAAGCCGATCGTCGTGGGGCGCTCCCCCGAGGCGGACCTCGTCATCTCCGACGACTTCCTCTCGGCGAAGCACGCCGTCGTGCGCCCGGAGGGACAGGGGGCCGTGCTCGAGGACCTCGGCTCCACGAACGGGACGTCGCTGTCGGGCGCCCGGGTGGACCGCCCGACGCCCGTGGGACCGGGCGACGTCGTCGAGCTCGGCCGCGTCCGGATCAAGGTCGAGAGGCGATGACCGGCTCGCGCCGGGAGGCGCATCCACGCTATGCCGCCCTCACCGACGTCGGTAGAGTGCGCTCGGCGAACGAGGACTCGTACCTAGCCGAGCCGCCCCTGTTCGCCGTAGCCGACGGCCTCGGCGGCCACCAGGCCGGCGAGGTCGCGAGCCGCATCGCGATCGACACGCTGCTCGCCTCGGCGCCACGGCGGGCCGACGCGAGAGCGCTCGGGCGCGCCGTGCGCGCCGCGAACGTCGCGGTCATCCAGGCCGCCGAGCGCGGGCACGGGCGCGCGGGGATGGGGACGACGCTCACCGCGGCGATGGTCGAGGGGACCCACATCGTCCTCGCGCACGCCGGCGACAGCCGCGCGTACCTCTTCGCACACGGCCGGCTCCAGCGGATCACACGAGACCACTCGATGGTCGCGGACCTCGTGCGCCGGGGCGAGCTGACCGAGGAGGAGTCCCGTCACCACCCCAACCGCAGCGTGGTCACACGGGCTCTCGGCTCCGACCCCGAGATGCCGGCGGACACCCACGAGCTCGACGCGGGTCCCGGCGACCGCCTCCTGTTGTGTACCGACGGCCTTCACGCGATGCTCACCGACGATCGGATCGAGGCCCTGGTCGCGGCCTTCCCCGACCCCAAGGACGTCGCGCGCGCACTCGTCGCGGAGGCCCTGCTCGGCGGCGGGTACGACAACGTGACCGTCGTCGTCGTCGACATCGCGGAGACGGGCCCGGAGCGCGCCTCGGAGCGCCGGAACTCGGTGCGACGCTGGTGGGCGGCGGGCCTGTGGGCGGTCGTCGCCGCGGCGATCGTCGTCACGGGCTCGTTGGGCGCCTACACCTACGCCCGCTCCCGCGCCTACCTGACCGCCGAGTCCGGCGTGGTGGTGATCCACCGCGGACTGCCCGGCAGCTTCGCCGGCATCCGTCTCGACTGGCGCGAGCAGGAGACCACGCTCGCGCTCGACGCGGTCGCGTCGGCCGACCCGGTGATGGCCCAGCGACTGCGCATGGGGCTCGTCGTCCGCGACCTCGCCGAGGCGCGTCGCGTGGCGGAAGACCTGCGCGCGCTCGTCGCATCGGCGTCCGCCGCACCGTGAGACCGGCCCCCATGCGCCAGCGGCGGACCTCCGAACTCCTGCTGATGCTCGCCGCGGCTCCGGCGGTGATGCTCGCGTTCGCGCTGGTGCACGGGGCCGCGCGCTCCTCGGTCGGGTGGAGCGACCTGTCGGTCCCCGGTGGCCTCTTCCTCGCGTTCTGCGTCGCGCACCTCGCGGCGCGGCGCTGGGCGCCCGAGGCGGACCCTGTGACGCTCCCGGTCGTCTTCCTCCTGTGCGGCATCGGGCTCGCGGTCGTCACGAGGCTCGACGCCCGGCTCGCGGCGAGCCAGACGCTGTGGGTCGCCGTGGGTGTCGGCGTGCTCGTCGCCACCCTCGCGCTCGTCCCCTCGCTCGAACGTGTCGCGCGCTACAAGTACACGGTGATGCTCGCCGGCCTCACGCTGCTGCTGCTCCCCGCCGCGGTCGGCAAGGAGGTCAACGGGGCCAAGCTCTGGCTGCGCGTGGGCGGTCTCTCGTTCCAGCCGGCGGAGATCGCCAAGGTGCTCCTCGTCCTCTTCCTCGCCGCATACCTAGCCGAGAACCGCGAGGTGCTCTCCGTCTCGACGCGTCGCATCGCGGGGATGTGGGTGCCCGCCGGCCGCCATCTCGGGCCGATGCTGGCCATGTGGGCCGTCTCTCTCGCCGTACTCGTGCTTGAGAAGGACCTCGGCTCGAGCCTGCTCTTCTTCGGCATCTTCCTGGTGATGGTCTACGTCGCCACGGGCCGGCCCGCCTACGTGGTGACCGGTATCCTGCTGTTCGCGGTCGGAGCCGCCGGAGCTTATGCGGCCTTCGGACACGTGCAGACGCGTATCGCCATCTGGCTCGCGCCCTTCGCCGACGCCGACGGGAAAGGCTATCAGCTCGTCCAGTCCCTGTTCGCGCTCGCCGCGGGAGGGATGACCGGCACCGGTCTCGGGAAGGGCATGCCGGGGCGCATACCCTTCGTGGAGACCGACTTCGTCTTCTCGGCGATCGGCGAGGAGCTCGGCTTGCTCGGAGCCGCCGGACTTCTCGCGGCGTACCTCGTCGTGTGCCTGCGAGGCCTTGCGACGGCCGTGAGAGCGCGCTCGGATATGGCCGCCCTCACCGCGGCGGGACTGGTGGCGACCTTCGGGCTGCAGACGTTCGTGATCGTGGGAGGCGTCACGCGTCTCATCCCGCTGACCGGCATCACCCTCCCGTTCGTCAGCTACGGAGGGTCCTCGGTACTCGCCAACTTCGTCCTCGTCGCGCTCCTGATGCGGGCGGGGGACGCCGCCGTCGGGCCGCGTCCGGCGAACGTGACGGGCACCATGAGCGGCGCCGCGCTCGGACGCAGGCTCACCTTCGTCGCCGGCGGGATCGCCGCCCTGCTGCTCGCGCTCGTGGCGAACCTCACGTATCTGCAGGTGCTCGCGGCTCCCGCACTCGCGGCGAACGCGCACAACACCCGTGCACTTGCCCGCTCGCTGGCGCAGGAGCGCGGCTCCATCGTCACGGCCGACGGCGTAGTGCTCGCGGAGTCGGTCGCGGACGGAGCCTTCTTCCGGCGGCGCTACCCGCAGGGATCGCTGGCCGCGCACGTCGTCGGCTACTTCAGCCCGACCTACGGCCGCGCGGGCCTCGAGTCCTCGCTCGACCCCTCGCTGGCCGGGCACCGCTCGCTCGCCACGCCGCGGGACGCGCTGGACGCGGCGGCCGGCGTCCCTGTGGCGGGCGCCGACGCGCACCTGACGATCGACAGCCGCGTCCAGCGCGCCGCACAGCGCGCGTTGGCGGGCAGACGCGGCGCGTGCGTCGTGCTCGACCCGCGCACGGGCGCCGTGCTCGCGCTCGCGTCGAGCCCGACGTTCGCGCCGGGACGTGTAGACCGCGACTGGGAGTCGATCTCGGCGAGCGGCACCGGTGCGCCGCTCGTGGACCGGGCGATCGCGAGCCTCTACCCGCCGGGCTCGACGTTCAAGCTGGTCACCCTCACCGGTGCCCTCGCGTCCGGAGTGGCGACCCCGGGCTCCACCTTCCCCGCGCCGGCGCGCCTCGATATCGGCGGCGCACCCGTCACCAACTTCGAGGGCGGCGGGTACGGGCTTCTCGACCTGCACTCGGCCACCGAACGCTCGGTGAACACCGTCTTCGCACAGCTCGCGGTCCGCGAGGGCGCGCGCGCGCTGGTCGCCCAGGCGCGCCGCTTCGGCTTCGACCGCCGTGTCCCTCTCGAACTCCGCGCCTCGACCTCGCTCATGCCCGACCCGGACGAGATGACGACCTGGGAGCTCGCGTGGGCGGGGGTGGGTCAGCCGGTCGGCGAGCACGCCAGCCCTCCCGGCCCGCAGACCACCGCGCTGGAGATGGCCCTCGTCGCGGCGGGCATCGGCAACGGCGGCGTGGTGATGCGGCCGTACCTCGTGCAGTCGGTGACGGACCGGACCGGGCGCGTCGTCTCGGAAGCCGCTCCTCGCGCGTGGACGACGGCGACCGACGAGCGCACGGCCGCGACGGTGCGCGACATCATGGTCGACGTCGTCGAGCACGGCTCGGGGACGCGCGCCCGCATCCGTGGCGTCGCGGTCGCGGGCAAGACGGGCACCGCCGAGGTCGGCGCGGGCTCCTCCACGCACGCGTGGTTCGTCGCGTTCGCGCCGGCGGGCGCCCCCAGGGTGGCGATGGCGATCGTGCTGGAGCGCGCCGGGGTCGGCGGCAGAGTCGCCGCGCCGGCAGCGCGCGGGGTCCTCGAGACGGCGCTGTCGCGATGAGGCGCTCGCGTCCGGCCCGCTCGAGAGGCGCATACGGTAGAATCCGTGTCGTGGGGGCTGTCATGCGAGCAGGGGAGACGGTGCGGGAGCGATCGTGGACGACCTGACGTTCGGCCGCAGGTACAAGACGATCGAGAAGATCGGCTCGGGCGGGATGGCGGACGTCTACAAGGCCGTCGACGAGACGCTCGGCCGCACGGTCGCCGTGAAGGTGCTCCATCCGCGCTACGCCTCCGACCCGGCCTTCGTCGCCCGCTTCCGCCAGGAGGCCCAGGCCGCCGCGAACCTCTCGCATCCCAACATCGTGAACATCTACGACTGGGGCCGCGAGGGGGACACCTACTACATCGTCATGGAGTTCGTGCGCGGCACCGACCTGAAGACGCTCGTCACCGAACACGGGCCTCTCGACCCGCGCAAGGCGGCGGAGTACGCCGCCCAGGTCTGCGCGGCGCTGTCCGTGGCGCACGGGTACGACATCATCCATCGGGACATCAAGCCTCACAACATCGTGCTCACTCCCGACGGCATCGTGAAGGTCATGGACTTCGGCATCGCCCGCGCGGGCAACACGACCATGACCCAGACCGGCTCGGTGCTCGGCACCGCCCAATACATCAGCCCCGAGCAGGCCCAGGGGCGCACGCTGGGCCCGGCGAGCGACCTCTACTCCCTGGGCGTCGTCCTCTACGAGCTCACCACGGGCGTCCTGCCCTTCGACGGAGACACGCCCGTCGCCGTCGCGCTCAAGCAGGTCAACGAGGAGCCGAGACCGCCGCGGAGACGCCGCGAATCGATACCGCCGGACCTCGAGGCCGTCATCCTCAGGGCGATGCGGAAGGACCCGGCCGAGCGCTACACCTCCGCTGAGGAGATGCGTGACGACCTGCGCCGAGTCCTCGCCGGCGCGCCGGTCGCGACGCCCGCGCTGATCGACGAGACTTCCGTCCTCCCCGCCGTGGGCCGGACCCGCGATTCCGCGCGCCACCCCGCACGCTCGCCCCGCCGCGGTCCGCAGGTCCTGGCTTGGGTGCTCGCGCTCGCCGCTCTCCTGGCCATCGGCCTATTTGCGGCGTGGGCGCTCGGGCTCTTCGGTCCGTCGACCGTCGCGGTCCCCGATCTCACAGGCCTCACGCAACAGGAGGCGAGCTCGACGCTCACAGGCGTCGGCCTCTCCCTCGGCACCGTCAAGACGACGCCCGACCCCGAGGCCGCCAAGGGGACCATCATCAGCCAGGACCCGGGCGTCGGGGCGCGCGTCCCCAAGAAGTCCTCGATCGACATCGTGGTGAGCTCGGGAGTCGAGAGCGTCGACGTGCCCGACCTGGTCGGTCTCCCTCAGGAGGACGCGCTCCGGGCGCTGCGGGAGACGGGACTCCAGCTCGACACTATCGCGCCCGAGTACAGCACGTCGTTCGCCGAGGGTACCGTCATGCGCCAGACCCCGGAAGCGGCCGAGAAGGTGGCGAAGGGAACCGCGGTCACGCTCGTCGTGTCGCGCGGCACCCAGCTCGTCTCGGTGCCCGACGTCACGGACCTCACGACCGCTGAAGCCCGTGCCTCGCTCGCGGCCGCCGGCTTCACCGCATCGACGTCGAGCGCGTTCAGCGACACCGTGACTCGCGGACGCGTCATCAGCCAGAACCCCCAGGGAGGCGTCTCCGTCGCCGCCGGCGCTCGCGTCACGGTGACGGTCTCGCAGGGCCCCGATACCGTCACCGTGCCCGACGTCAGGGGCATGGCCGAGGCGGACGCCAGGACCACGCTGCAGCGCGCCAACCTTCGCGTGCTCGTGAACTACCAGGTCAGCCCCGACGACGGCCTCGTCCTCACACAGAATCCGATCCCCAACGCGTCGGCGCGGCGCGGCGACACCGTCACGATCTGGGTCGGTCAGGCGCCACCGGCCCAGTAGGATCCGCGCGCGTCTTCCAGCAGCGCGACGACCTGCTCGTCGGTCAGCTGCGGGAACCGCTCGTAGAACGCGCCTACAGCCCCGAAGTCGCGTGGTGTCCGAACGGCGACGAGCCGGTCGACCGACGCCGCGAGGCGCCTCGCGGCGTCCGGCGCGATCACCGGTGTGGCGAGCGTCACGGACGCAGCGCCACGGTCGCGCGCCAGACCTATCGCCGCTAGGGCGGTCAGCCCGGTCGCGATGCCGTCGTCGACGAGCACGACCGCCGCGCCGTCGAGCGTGATGGCCGTCCGATCCCCCCGATAGAGCGCGAGACGTCGCGCCACCTCCGCGTGCTCGAGGGCGGCCTGTCGTCGCAGGTAGTCGTCGGGCACGCTCGCCGAAGGGTTGCGCAACACCCGACCGTCCTCGTCGACCGCGCCGACCGCGAACTCCGGGTAACCGGGGGCTCCGATCTTGCGCACGCCGACGACGTCGAGCGGGAGACCCAGCGCGCGAGCGATCTCGGCGCCCACGGCGACACCGCCGCGAGGGATGGCGAGTATCAGCCCCCCCGCGACTCCGCGGTACTCCCCGAGCAGCGCCGCAAGAGCTATGCCCGCCTCCGCGCGGTCCCGGAACATCCTCTCCTCACCTTCTGGAGCGCCTGCGCCACCAGGGCCGCTTCTCGTTCGGGTCCCGCTGGAGATCCTCGTGATCGCGCGCGAACTCCTTGAACGCCCTGCCTTGCGGATACTGGATCATCAGCGAGGCGATGTGCGACATCGGGAACCCGGATCGCGCGATGTGGCCGACACGCCTGAACATCTTCGGCCAGTTGAAGAGGGCGGCCCGCAGATCCCGCACGGCTCTCTCGCGCGCTTCAGGGGTCATCTCAGGATCGTCATGGTAGAACGTCGCGTGATTGCCGTCGTAGCGGTCCCAACCGATCCCGGGGATCAGATACGGCCCGTACTCGTCTCGCAGGCGCGTCCCCGGGAAGGGCGTGGTCATGACGGGGTGCGCGGAGATGCACAGCCGATCGGTGAGGTCGAGTACTCCGTCGAAGTCCTCGGCCCGATGCTCGCGGCTGCCGACCATCATGAAGAGCATGACGTCGATGCCGTGCGAACGGATGCGCTTGATCGCGTCGAGGCGGTCGCGCCCCTGCTTGCTGGTCGCGTGGAGCTCACGCAACACGCGCGGATTGTCCGACTCGTATCCGCACATGATGGCGACCATGCCCGCTTCCCGCGCGGCCTCCAGCATCTCGTCCGCGCGCGGGTGCTGCGCGCTGACCAGGTCTCCTTGTCCGAACCACCACTTGCCCTTGACCTGCTTGGCCATCTCCTTGAACAGAGCGATGGAGCGGTCGAAGTCCACACCCCACACGTTGTCGTCGACATTGAAGAAGAGCCTGCGCTCGCTCGCGGCCACCTCTCGCACGACCTCGTCGATAGGACGCATCCGTACCGTGTGGCCGAACGCAGCGTGAACGCTGCAGAATCCGCAGGAGTGCGGACATCCGCGGGCGGTGAAGAACGAGCCGAAGGGGTAGACGTCCGGCAGCAGATCGGTCCGTGGGCGCGGAAGTCCGGACAGCGAGCAGAAGGGCCCGTCGTAGCGCGGCTTGAGCGTGCGCATGCGCGTGTCTGCGAGCACCCGACCCCACACGGTCTCCGGTTCGCCGACGACGATGGAGTCGGCATGCTCGGACGCCTCTTCCGGATTCGCGTTGACGTGCATCCCGCCGAGAACGACCTGGAACCCGTGACTGCGCAGGGTGTCGGCGGTCCGGTAGGCCCACGGAGCCTGCGGCGTGAGAACGGTGATGCCGACCAAGTCCGCATCGAACGTCTCGGGGTCGAACTCACGGCGGTTCGCGTCGACGAGCGTCACCCTGGCGTCCGGGTGCACCTGTTCGGTGAGTCCCGCCATGTACTCGATGACCGGCGGCGCGATAGGAAGGCCTGCCGACCGGGCGCCGTCCACCCCGAAGGGCGGGCTGATGAACGTGACCTTCACGTGGCGGAGCCCCCGGATGCCGGTGTCGGCGACGTTACCCCCGAGTCAGAGTATAACCGGCGAAGCCTCTCTCAGCGACGCGCGTCCACGCGGGCTTCCGCCACCTCGGGCAGCGTCTCGGGGACCCGGTCGTATCCGAGCTCCCACTCGCGGAACCCGCGGCCCTGCAGATACTGCATGATGAACGAGAAGACATGCGTCGTCGGGAACCCGGCGAGCGGGATGCGCCGCACGCGACGGAGTATCCGATCGGTCTCGAACACCTGGGAGCGCAGCCGAAGCAGCCCACGTTCCCGCGTCTCCACTCCGGTGGTGGGGTCGGTGTAGACCGCGTGTGTCCCGTCGAACCGGTCCCAATCGAAGCCAAGGAGCCGGCTCTCGTACTGTCCGTAGAGTTCCGTCCCGGGGAACGGCGTCACGATCTGCGGGTGCGCGCTGACGTCGAGACGGTCGCACAGCTCGAGGATCGCCTCCGACTCGGCGGCGAAGTCCGCTCCCGCACCGACCATCACGAAGAGCACGACGTCTATGCCGTGCGAGCGGATGCGCTTGATCGCGTCGACGCGGTCGCGTCCCTGTTTGCCCACCGCGTGCAGGTCGGCGAGGACCGTCTCGTTCTCGGATTCGTAGCCGACCATCACCGCGCGCATCCCCGCGGAGTGCGCCGCGGTGAGCAGCTCGTCGGAGCGAGGATTCCCGACGCTCACTAGGTCCGCTTGGCCGAACCAGTACTTGTGGCGCAACGTGCGGCCCATCTCGCGGAAGAGGTCGATCGACCGCGGCACGTCGACACCCCAGGCGTTGTCATCGAGGTTGAAGAAGAGCCGCCGCTCGCTGGCGGCTACCTCGCGCACGACCTCGTCGATGGGGCGCAGACGGACACTCCTGCCGAAGAACTTATGCACAGCGCAGAAGGAGCAGGCGTGCGGGCAGCCGCGCGAGGTGAAGAACGACCCGAACGGATAGACGTCGGGGAGAAGGCTCGTCGCCGGACGCGGGAGCCCCTCGAGCGGCGATCGCGTGCCGTCGTAGCGGTCGGCGAGCCTGTATCGCATCGCGTCTTGGAGGACCTGCCCCCACACGCTCTCGGCCTCGCCCACGACGATCGAGTTCGCGTGCCCGGCCGCCTCCTCCGGCAGAGCCGAGACGTGGACACCACCGAGAACGACCTGGATGCCGCGATGGCGCAGTGCATCCGCCGTCTTGTACGCCCACGGCGCCTGCGGAGTGAGCACGGAGATGCCGACGAGGTCGGCTGCGCAGCCCTCGACGTCGAACGGATGCTGGTGCGCATCGATGAGGTCGACCTCGGTACCTGGACGGACCTGGTGGGTCAGGCCGGCGAGGTACTCGAGTACCGGCGGAGCGATGGGAAGGCCCTTCGCGTTCGGCGAACCATCACCGAACGGCGGGCTGATGAGCGTGAGTCTCACGTCGAAGCGCCGCCATCGTCGCTCGCAGCACGCGCCATCCTCCGCCACAGCGCCACGCCGAGGACGACGGCCACGACCATCAGCGAGTGCTTGACCATGAGCGCCGGCAACATGAAGCGAGTCTTCGCCGGGTCCCACTCGAGCTGCGAGAAGAAGATCGTTCGCGGGATCCCGCCTATCACGATCCAAGCGATCGCGCCCCACGCGAACCGCGTCAGCACGGGGAACGCACGGCGGAGCATAGCCGCCTCGCCGGGTCCGCCACGCTCGGCGGCGCGCCCTAGCACCCACATGATGACGGCGCTCGCGAGAAGGAGCGCCGTGGCGACGTCGTGGAAGTAGTCGTTCATCACGAGGAGGACCTTGAGCAGCGCCTGATCCGGTCCGAGGACTGGCACCCAGCTCACCGCGAGACGTCCTGCCCGCCACGGACCTGCACGGGTTCGAGCGTCGGCAACTCGGCGAGGACCTGCTCGTGCGCGGAGGCGAACTCCTTGAACGCCCGTCCCTGCGGATACTGGACCATGAACGACGTGATGTGGGCCATCGGGAAGCCCTTCGCCGATATCTGGCCGACGCGGCGCAGCATGCGCGGCCAGGTGAAGAGGTCGGCCCGCAGACGCAGCACGGCGCTCTCGCGAGCTTGAGGCGTCATCTCGGGATCGTCGTGGTAGAAGGTCGCATGGTTGCCGTCGAAAAGGTCCCAGTCCATCCCGGGGATGAGGTGCGGGGTGTACTGCCGGTAGAGGTCGGTCCCGGGGAAGGGAGTCGTCATCACCGGATGCGCCGAGACGTCGAGCCGGTCGCACAGCTCCAGCACCGAATCGAAGTCCCGAAGATGGTCAGCGCGGCTCCCGACCATCATGAAGAGCATGACGTCGATGCCGTGCGAGCGGATGCGCTTGATGGCGTCGATACGGTCGCGGCCCTGCTTGTTCGTCGCCTTGAGCTCGGCGAGCACCTCGGGACTCGGTGACTCGAAGCCCACCATGGCGGCGGTCATCCCCGCCGACCGGGCTGCGTCGAGCAGCTCGTCGGCGCGAGAGTTCTGCACCGTGGCGAGGTCGCCGGAGCCGAACCACCACTTGTTGTGGATGGTGCGACCCATCTCCTTGTAGAGCTCGATGGAGCGGCTCTGGTCGACGCCCCAGACGTTGTCGTCGATGTTCCAGAACATGTGCTTGCTGCTCGTCGCCACCTCGGCGACGACGTCGTCGATCGGACGCATGCGCACGACATGACCGAAGTTCTCGTGGACCGAGCAGAACGCGCAGGAGTGCGGACAGCCTCGGCTGGTGAAGAAGGAGCCGAAAGCGTAGAAGTCGGGAAGCAGGTCCGTCCGCGGACGTGGCAGGTCCTCCAGCGGCGCGTACGGGCCGTCGTACCGGAGCCTCAAGCGGCGTGCGGCGGCATCGAAGAGGATGTCGCCCCAGATCGTCTCCGCCTCGCCCACGACAATGGCGTCCGCGTGAGCGGACGCTTCGTCGGGAAGCGCGTGGACGTGGATACCGCCGAGGATGACCTGGATGCCGCGCGCCCGAAGCGCGTCGGCGGTGCGATAGGCCCACGGCGCCTGGGGCGTGAGGACCGTCATGCCGACGACGTCGGCGTCGCACGTCTCGGGATCGAAATCACGAAGGTTTGCGTCGACCAGCGTCATGTCGGTACCCGGGCGCACCACGTCGGTCAGTCCGGCGAGGTACTCCAGGACCGGTGGAGCGATCGGAAGCCCTTTGGACTTCTGCCCGCCTTCCCCGAAGGGCGGGCTGATGAACGTGATCTTCACGGCTGGCTGGCGCCTCTCGAAGTGGCGAACCGACCCCCCTGGGGTCGTCTCTCCGCATAAAGCAAAGCACATGCCGAGCCTGGACGCATCCTCACATGTGACGTCGCGCGTGGCATGGAAATCGCTGTATGCGGTCGCGTGCATACGACGACAGGGACGAACCACAAGATGGCTGAACGGGAACGGACGTCGAATGATGGACGCCCGGCGGTCAACGGCCGCCGGGACGAGGACGTCCGGTACCTGGTCGTGCTCGGCGTCCTCGTGGCGCTCATCGTCTTCGGCGTGACCATCGCCCGCGCGAACGCCGCGCGCACCCTGCTCGCCTATCCGAACGGTGCCGCCAGTCAGGCGGCCGCCACCTCCGGAGAGACCGTCATCGCCGACGGGGTGCAGAGCATCCACGTCGACGTGTCGACCGGCGTGTTCGTCCCCTCCACGATCATCGCCAAGACCGACGTCCCCCTCAAGATCACCTACTCTCAGGGCAGCGGCTGTATCTCGAAGGTCATGTTCAAGCAGTTCGGGATCGTCACGGACATCTCTCGCGGCGGCACGACGGTGAAGATCCCCGCCCTGCATGCCGGCGAGTATCCGTACTCCTGCGGCATGGAGATGATCTTCGCGCGCATCATCGCGCGGTAGCGTCACCGTATGCGCGGGACGAGCGGATTGCTATGCTTTGGCTCGAAATGAGCCCCCTCGGCTACCGCTGTAAGCTCCGGCTCCGGGAGATCCCGATGTCCCGCAAGTCCCCCGCTATCCTGTTCGCGCTGGCGCTGGCTCTGGTCATGCTGGGCGCCAGCACGGCCCTGGCCGCGCCGACACCCACACCCTGGCAGAGAGTCGACTTCACGCTCCAGGTGGAACAAGCCGACTCCCTCATGTTGTTGTACGGGACTCTTCCCGACTCCGTCAGACTGCCGGCGCGAGCCGAGCTCTCCGCCCCCAAGGGCGCCAGGGTGGGGTGGGTCGGCGAGATCCTCGGCGGCGACCTCTCCAAGGACCCGGCGCTGTCGACCACCACGCGCACCGTCGACGGCTTCGACGTCTACAGCTTCACGCTGACCAAGTCCCGCACGGCGCAGCTCGAGGGCTACTTGGACGGGGTCGTCGTCTTCGACGGCACGACCTACTCGACCGGATTCGAGTGGGTGCCGACCACCGACATCGGAGAAGTGCGGCTCTACGCCCGCCTGCGAAGCGACGCCAAGATCGTCCGGACTTCGAGCGGCGCCGAGCTGCAGCCGGGTCCTACCGGCTACCAGTACTACGGCAAGGTGTTCAAGTCCGTGAAGGCCGGGCAGCCACTCAGCCTGGACTTCTCGTTCACCCGGCCCAAGGCCGCACCGGCAGGCACGACGAGCGATGGCCCTAGTACACCCCCCGTTCTGCTCGTCGTGGCCGCCATCGTGGGGGCGAGCTTCGTGCTGCTCGTGCTGGCGATGCGCCGGAAGCGACAGACGCGGACGGAGACGACCGCGGACGACGACGGAGTCGAGACGGACGAGGCCGGCGCGCAGACGCCCCCGACGCCGGCCCGCAGGAACAACCGGCTCATAGTGGCGCTCATAGTGGTCGGCCTGATCTCCGCCATCGCGCTCGCCGGCATCAAGACCGCCGACACGCAGCAGGTCGTGGATGGGAAGATCACCCGCTTCTTCGGGTCGGCGGACTCGTGTACCTCGGCCTCGTTCGCGCTCGAGCCCGGCGCGGGTGTCGACTTGGCGAAGTCAGGACAGGAGCTCCTCGCGGTCTTCGAGAAGTTCCAGGGCGTCGGCAACGTCACCATCTACCTGGACGGCCCGCGCATGGACGTCGCCTTCTGTGAGTCCAGTCTCAACGAGGCGACCATCATCGAAGCGCTGAACGCAACGGGGCTGGTGACCGCCACCTCGGCGGGAGCCGCTGCGCCCCAGTAGCTGGAGGCCGGATCCGGCCACTTTCGTGCAGGACATCCCGAGAGTACCCTCGGATGGGGTGAGGCGGCAGACATGCTCCATTTCGCGGAGGTCCCCATCGGGAGGGCGGGCGCCCTCCACTGCAGACGCTGCACCACCGGCGGGGGCGAGACGCTGCGCGACGTCTCCGACGTGGCGGCGGACATCGCCGCGGCCGTGCGCGACTGGGACGATGGCGCGGGCCCGAACGTCTCGCTTACCGGCATCGAGCCTTTCCGTCACCCCGCGCTAGCCGACCTCATCGCCGAGGCCGTGCGCGTGGGAGCGGTGCGTCTGCGCCTGGACACCGACTGCGCCGCGCTCGGGGCGCCGGAGACCGCTCGGGCGACGATCGACGCCGGCGTCCGGCACGTCCGCTTCACGCTGCTGGGCTCGACACCGGAACTGCACGACGCTCTCGCCGGCGTCCCCGGCGGATTCGCCGCGACGATGCACGGCGTGAGGACTTTCGTGGAGACGGCGGCCGAGACCGAGACGCCGGTGCACGTCGCCGCGCGCGTGCCCGTCTGCCGCCACGACCTGCACGACCTGCCCGGCACGGTCACGGCTGCAGCCCGGGCCGGGGCCACTTCGGTGCTGCTCGTCGTCGAGGACACCGACCTCGAACTGCGATCGGCCGCACCGTGGCTCGGGGCCGCCTGCGACAGCGGCATCGTCAACGGGACGTGGGTCGAGGTCGAGGGGGTGCCCTACGGCCTGGCGCCGGGATGGGAGCTCCACCTCGCGTGGCTGTACCGTCCGGTCGCGAGCATGAAGTCCGCCCTCTGCGGGCCGTGCCCGCTCGATCCGATGTGCTCGGGAGCCGTTCCCGGCGCCGCCGACTCCGTGACCTCGGCTTTCCGCCCGCCCGTCGACGCCCGGAGCATCGCCGACGCCGTGTCGCGCGGGTTCTCGTATCCCGAGGGGGTCGTCTCCGGTGGCTGAGGAGCCTCTCAAGGTAGCCCTGGTGGCGCTGAACAGGCCCGGCTATCAGTCCCTGGCCCTGGGCTACCTGCGCGCGTACGCGGAGGCGAACGAACGGCTGCGCGGAAGGGTCGTCTTCCAGACGCTCGACCTCACCACCGACGTCGATCCCTGGTGGGTGGCCTACCGCGTGCTCCGCATGGGACCGGACGTGGCCGGCTTCTCGGTGTCCTGCTGGAACGCGCGCGCCATCTACGCGGCGTGCTCGATCATCCGCAACGCGCGACCCGATATCGTGACGGTGCTCGGAGGTCCGGAGGTCGGGCCGGTCGCCGAGGAGGTGCTCTCGGAGAATCCCGCGGTCGACATCGTGGTGCGCGGAGAAGGCGAGGAGACGTTCGCCGAGTTGCTCCGGGTGCTCTCCTCCGGCAAGCGCGCGTGGATGGTCGAGGGCGTGACGGCGCGGGACGGGGAGAGGATCGTCTCGGCGCCCGACCGCGCGCCCATCGAGGACCTCGACTCGATCCCGTCGCCGTACCTTTCCGGCGTCATCACGCCGAGCGAGACGTCGTCCTACATCGAGACGTTCCGCGGATGCCCGCACGCTTGCGGCTACTGCTTCGAGGCGAAGGGCGTCGCCGGGATACGAAGCTTCTCCCGCGAGAGGATACAGGCCGACATCGACGCGATGGCGAGCTCCCCCGGCGTGCGGACCTTCTCGTTCATCGACTCCGTCTTCAACCTGACCGGCGAGAGGCTGAGCTGGCTCGCCGACGTCCTCGAGCCCCACGCGCGTCGCGGCATCCGCCTGCACACGATCGAGGTCGACGTCGAGCGGATCGGAGACGGCGAGGCCGAGGAGCTGAGACGCGCCGGCGTCGTCTCGGTCGAGACCGGACCCCAGACGATCGGGGCGAAGGCGCTGGAAGCCAGCGGGCGGACGTTCCACGCCGACCGGTTCGTCGCCGGCGTCTCCGCTCTCAAGCGCGCCGGCATCTCGGTCGAGTGCGACCTCATCATCGGCCTGCCCGGAGACGATCCGTTCGACGTCATCGGCGGTCTCCGCTGGCTTTTGAGCCTCGACCCCGGGATCGTGCAGTCGTCGACGCTGCGCGTCCTGCCGGGCACGGACTTCTCGGCCCGCTCGGAGGAGATGGGGCTGATGTACGACCCGAAGCCGGACCATTCGGTGATCCAGACGCCCGGGATCGGTTTCGCCGACATGCGCAGGCTCGAGGTCCTCTCGAACGACCTCGGGATCTCCTACCGGGCGCGGCTCGACCGACCTGCGGTACAATCTCCCTCGCGCCCTCGTAGCTCAGGGGATAGAGCACAGGTTTCCTAAACCTGGTGTCGCGCGTTCGATTCGCGCCGGGGGCACCATAGATAACCTGCGGGAATGCTGCCCGCTTACATACCGCGGACCCTGCTCCGGCTGGGCTTTGCCCGAAATCTGGCACAAGTCCTTGAACGCTAACCCTCCGCGGCGAGCCTCTCGCGGGCTTCGGCGCGCCTCTCTGCTACCCGGTCCACGGCCTCGGCCTGCATCCCAGGCAACAGGTGGCCGTACGTGGTGAGAGTGAAGCCAGCCGATGAATGCCCAAGCCGCTCCTGTATCACCTTCGCCGGAGCACCGGCTGCGATGAGTTGGGCCGCGTGAGAGTGCCGGAGATCGTGGAAGCGGACGTGTATCCCCCGCCGTCCGCAGAAGCGCCGGTACACCTGCGAGAAGATGGACGGGCGCCACGGCTCCCCGCGATGCTCCGGGCATACGAGGCCGTTGTCCCGCCACGCGGGGCCTAGCTCGAGGCGCCGCTGGCTCTGCCGGATGCGATACTCCTTGAGCTCCCGGACCGTGAATGCGTCGAGCGCGAGGCGCCGACGGCTAAGCTCCGATTTCGGCTGACGGAAGGCGAGCCCGCTCGAGGGATCCTGCAACGTCTCCCGGACGACTAGCGCACCGCCCTCAAGGTCAACGTCACTCCACCGCAGCCCAAGCACCTCTCCCCGACGGAGCCCGACATTGGCAGCGAGCAGGATCGCCGTGTACAGGCTGAGGTGTCCGCTCTCCTCGCGCGCCGCGGCCAGGAGCCGCTCTGTAGCGAGCTCGTCTATCGCGTGGGCCTCCTTGCGCTCGGGCGTTGGAGGGTCAACCGCATCGCACGGATTGAGCGGGATGTACCGGAGCCTCACCGCGCGGCTCAGAGCGCGCCGGAATACGCGATGGTGGTGGAGCACCGTCCGGGCGCTGAGCTCCCCGCCGGAGAGCCGGCCGCTCTGGAGGGCCTCAAGGTAGTACCGCTCGATACGCTCGGGCCCGAGCTGGGCCAGCTTCACCGTGCCGAACGCGGGGATGAGGTGCCGGCGCACTATCGTCTCGTAGCGGTCAAGCGTGTACGGCGCCACGCGCGAGCCGCAGGAGGCGAGCCAGGATTCGAGATACTCGCCGACGGTCAGCTTGGACGGCTTGACGTGCGTTCCCGTCGCGCGCTCGTGCATGATGCGCGCCTGCTCCGCCTCGGCCTCGCGCCGCGTGGCTGCGTGTATCGTCTCGTACTCGTAGCGATACCGCCCGCTCTCGTCCCTGCCGGCCGGGATGCGAAACTGCCACGAATCGCCGTCTCTCCTGCGGAGCTTCCCGATCATCGCTCAGCACCCCCTTCACTCTCGGCCTGCTGCTTCGCTTCCTTCTGTAGCCGATCGTGCTTGTGTGCTCTGCACTTGTCGCTGCAAACCCTCTTGTGCGAGCGAGCAGCCGTGGCATCCCACCAACTCCCGCACTCCTTGCACTGTTCGTACTTGCGGTTTCCGTCCACCGCAGCCGCGAACTGCAGCCAGAGCGCCCCGAGTAAGTCACTGACGTCGAAGGCCAGGCGGAGACCCTCGCCGAAGGGCTTGCCATCCGGGACGAGCGTGGGCGTCACGGCCCCCCGCCGCAGCCCGTCGGTGATTGTGTGCTGCAGGACGGCTTGCGCAATCTGCCGGGATCCGAGTTTCGGTGAGAAGGAAGGCCGATACTCATCGGCCCGCAAAGTGACGAACCGAGGGACACCTTCGCCCCTGTAGTCTCCGTAGCTCTGCCACTTGACGAGCTCCTCATAGGCCGGCGTCCCGCCGTCTAGATCGCGCCGCAGCTCCCACATGACAACCGTCGGCAGCGCGCCGCCCCCCGGCAGCGGAGGGTTGTAGGCTTGCGTCCACACGTTCGCCGCGACGCCCTCCCCGGCCTTCCCGTTCCGCAGTGATTCCCACAAGCGCACCGCGGCGCACATCGTTTGTGTCTCGTACTGCCAATGAGCGAGCGATTGCAGCCAACCGGCATTCCACGACCGGAGCGGGCCGTACTCGCGCGCGAAGCGCAGAAACGTATCCTCCCCGTCCAGGTTCGCGAAGATCTGGAACAGGGCCAGCTCATCATTGAGCGGTGCGTAGTCGGCCGCAGGCATGGTGCGGAGCCACACGCTCTCGGGATAACTCGTCTCCGTGACGCGCATCTCCTCCCGCGCGGCCCGAGCCAGGTCCAGTCCAAAAGCCTCCAGGTGCTTCTCCCACGGAACCCACACGGCGGAATCCGAGCGGTGCCAGGTGAAGGCTACAAGCTCCGTGAGTGCTGAGCTGGGCTTTTTCGCTGTCATCGGATTCCTACGCTTTCTCCTCGTCATAACGTTTGTGTGCCCACAACCCGTTAGGTACACTCTACCCGTGGTCAAGCCGTTGGTCAATGCGAAGTCCACCCGATTGATTCTAAGGAGCGACAATGACACCTAAGCCGCGCGTCACGGATAGGCGCGAGCGAGCAAGGCTCACCATCGCTGCGCTCGCTCGCAAGGCAGACATGAGCGCGAGCACAGTCGGCCAGATCGAGAGCGGCCGTCTCGTCCCGTATCCAGTGCAACTCGAGAAGATCGCCGCGGCGCTCGGATACGAGGGCGACCCATCCGAGCTGCTGGATGAGGTGAGTGGCGATGAGTGACACCGGGACCCTCACGCTCGACACCGCGCCCGACGTGCTGACCGTCGCGGATGTGGCGGCTCTCCTCGGCGTCGCTGAGAGCACCGTCCGCGGCGCGATCGCCCGGCGTGAGCTCCATGCCGTCAACCTCGGACGCCGAATCATCGTCCCGAAAGCTGCTCTCGTCAGGTTCCTTGTCCCGCCCGACACCGACGGGCGAGTAATCGGCGCACCGTCGCCGGACGAACCTGGATAGAGGCAAAGGTGAGCTCGCCTAGCGGATTCGTGAGATACCCGCGCGAAGCGCGTAGAGCCCTCCGCGGCCTGCCGTGGTCGGCACACGCCGTCTACGCGCACCTATTGCTCGCGGCCAATCACCGGGATTGGACGGGGACAACCTCGGCCGCTGCGATCTCGGAGCAGCTCGGCGGAACCCGTACCACCGCCTCCAGTGCTCTGGCCGCCCTCGCTGGCCGCGGGATCATCGAGTATCACAAGGGCGCGAATCAGTACGAACGGACGCGCTACCGCGTGCTCCTGAATCACGATGCTGTCCAATCAGAGAGCTGGCACGGTGTCCAAATAGAGAGCCAGCAACTTGACAGCACTGCTCTGAAAGTGGACAGCAACTTGACAGCACACCGACCCGCACCTGCGGAAACGCGGCCTTTAGAACCTTGTATATCTCTACAAGAGCGTTGTACCACCGTGGCGGCGGGCCCTATCCCCGAGATAGTCAGAGCTTCACGCGACAAACTCACCGAGCGACAGGCGCGCGATCTTGCGAAGACGCACGGCGCCGAGACCGTCCGTGCCGGCGCTGAGCGCCTCGCTTCCGACATAGCGCACGGGAGCAAGATAGTGAGCTTCCATGCGGTCCTGGCTCATCGCCTCAAGGAGGGCACCGAAGATCCCGGCAAGAGCGCCGGACCCGCTCGCCCGAAGGTCGAGCCCTATCCCGAAGGCTAGGAGAGAACCATGAGCATAAAGGCGGACGATCTCGGCGATCGCAGCCAGGAGTGGCTGGACGTCGAGGAGCGAGCGATGCAGAAGCGCCGGCGCGACCGCGCCGCGGCCGAGCAGAAGGAGACCGAGATGCACCGGCAGCTCGAGGAGCAGCGTCGCCTCCTGGCAGAGCAGCACGCCGAGCAGCTCCGAAAGGAAGAGGCGGAGGCCGAGGCCCGCGGCCCCGAGCCCGCGCCCGTCCCGTGCCCGGAGTGCCAAGCCCCGCAGCGGCATACCGCCGACGGGGAGAGCTGGCTGCCGCCCGACGAGGGACCGTGCCCCGAGTGCCAGCAGCGTACCGCCGAGATTGAGCGCGAGGCCGAGGCGAGGCGCTACCGCATCGCTGCGCTCTGCCTCAGCGAGCTCGAGAGCGGATGGACACTCGAGGCATACCGCCCGCGGACACCCTCGGGACAGGAAGCACTCGCAGCCGCGAATGGCGAAAGCTCCTTGTGGCTCTACGGACCGCCGGGAACCGGAAAGACGCACCTCGTCACCGGGGCCGCCATCCGAACGCTCGAGGCTGGCTCTGCCCGCGTCGAGCGCTGGCTTGTATCGAACCTGCTGCGGACGCTGCAAGAAGCATCCCGCGCTGGCAACGGCCTAGAGGAGCGCATCATCCGCTCCTTGAGCGAGTGTGACTTGCTCCTCCTTGACGACCTCGATCTAGACCGAACCTCGGGGTTCCGCCGCGAGCTGCTCCATGAGATCGCCGATGCACGGTGGCGCAACGGCCGGCGTACCCTCGTCACCTCCAACAAGCCGCCCCACGAGATCGCCGAGGGCGTGGGCGAGCGGGTGACATCCCGCCTCGCCGGGCTCTGCCGCGTCCTACACCTCGAGGGACCGGACGGCCGGCGCTCCCGAAAGGAGAGCGATGCGGCGTGACGCAATCCAACCGCCCCACAAGGCGAGGCCGCCCCTCCAAGTACTCGCCCGCCCTGTGCGAGCGCGTCGAGAGCACCGCCGAGCACGGTGCGACGCTTGTCCAGATCGCGGTCGCGTGTGACGTATGTACCTCCACCGTCAAGACGTGGATGCGCGAGTTTCCGGAGTTTTCGGCCGCCGTCACGCGCGCGCGCGCGAGGGCAGACGCCCCCGTTGAGAGCGCCCTGTACCACGCCGCTCTGTCCGGCGACAATGTCGCGATCAAGATCTGGCTCTCGAACCGACGCCCGCATGAGTGGTCCGACGCAAAGCGCGTAGAGGTCAAGCGCGCGGGCGGGGGCGCTATCGAGTATGCCAACGTCAGCGACGCCGACCTCATCGCGGAAGCCGAGGCAATCATCGGAGCCTCGAAAGCCAGGGCAAGCGCCGATGACGCCCGGGTACGTCTCACTAGCGCGGTTGACCGTATCGCTGGCGCGACGATAGACCCTCGAATGCTATCCGATGGCGTACTCGACGCGCTCGAAGCGGCAACGGTAGACGAGTAGCTCCCACGTCCAACGCTGCTTATCAGCGGGATAACAGCGGGGCTCCACACTCGCGAACACAGGAGTACCCCGAGCGCAGGAAGAGCCGCGAGGGAAGCGGCTCGGAGCGAGCATAGAAGGAGCCGGACAGCGAGCTGGTGCTGAAGGTCGATGACGTGGTGTTCTTCGGCCTGTAGGCTGAAGAAGCGGTGCCTACGGATGCTCACCTAACCCGCGCATCGACACCGACTCGCCGCGGTCGGTAGGGTAATCTGGACCGTGAAGCGCACGGTCGCGGCTCGCGGATCATGCGCAAACACGTTGATATGAGATGGCCGGTCAAGCGAAGTTGGCCTCACGGGGCTCTCGATCGTGGTTCGAGAGGTGCAAGCGGGCGGGCACATGGGAACGGCGCTCGACCATGCTGATATCCGGGGATTTCAACCCCACATCTCGGTCGGACCGGAGCCTGCCTCCCACTAGGCGCGCGCTTACTGGAGTCGCATAACGTGGTCGAGGATCTCTCCGGAGTCTGGCGCCCGCCCGCGTGCATGACTGTTTCCTACGCCCCCAGGTTCCCGGTCATGAGCCCCCACACGAAGCCGGATAGCTCACGCGCGGTCGCCACGACAGCGGTATGCGCACCCTTCCTCGCCGCGATCTTGCGGAACGTGCCGGAGAGCCGGCACTGAGCCGCCCACGAGTAGGCGGTCACCTCGGGGCTCTGTCCTTCGAGCCGCGCTCTGAGCTTCCCACGGACA
>JBAZZO010000009.1 GCA_041658765.1 Coriobacteriia bacterium
TGCAACCCGCAATTCACGAAACGTGTATCTATGACATTTCGCGATTTCCGACTGGTCGCAAACCCCTGACCTGCACTTTTATCCTCGGACGTGGCCCAGAAGGGCAATTAGCTGCGGAACGCAGGTCAGGGGCAGTGCGACCGTAGCGCGGAAGGGAGTGACGTGCTGTTCGACCTCACCGCCGGGATCGGTGTTCGCCGCCCCCACGCTGCGGTGCCGGACCCAACGTCCGTTCTCGAGGCGCGCGCAGTCGATCGTCACCGGCCGGGACTCCTAGTGGAACGGGGTCATCCTGCCGGTGACGGTCAGCCTTCGCCCGACCCCGACCCGCCCCGGGAGCCGGCCGAGGACGATGCGCGGGGTGCCGACCCGCCACTCGAGCGTGTAGAGCCCGCGGCCGGCCAAGGCGTGCATATCGATGACGTACCGGCCGGTGCGCTGTGCGACGAACCCGCGATAGTCCTCGAAGAGGAACGGGGTTCTGTCGGCCCAACTCAGTGAGTCCGTGTCATCCGGTCCGAAACATCCCGGTATGAAGACGTCTCGAGTGTCGGTGTCGACGGTGAAGGTGACGTATTCACCGGCCCGGAGGTCGAACCCTAGAGCATCGTGCGAGTCGTCGCGCCAATCGAGCGTCCCCGCCGACGGCGAGGACGTAGCCGTCACGCCGGGATACGCGTCGTCCGGCTCGGCGGGGCGGATCGAGTACTCGAGCGCGTACGTAGCCTCAGCCGGTGCGTACACGATCACGGTCAGCGTCTCATCACGGCTCGCGATGCGCTCGAAGTGATCGGTGACGATGTTCATGTAGGGATTCCACTCATCGACCGGCGGCCAAGCCAAGGCGACCGGCGAGAACTCGCCATCGAAGTTCACCGCTTGTTCAGCGGTCATCGAGGTCTCGACCATCCATGCGAACGTCTCTTGCGACATTCCCCACAGAACGCCCCACAGCCGCTCGCCCCGCCGGAGCCGGACCGAAAGATAGTCGTAGTGGTCGAGCGGTGACATGGTCCCTGTGACCGGCGAAGCGGACAGAGGCACTCCCGGGATGCGATCCCTCTCTGGCGCTAGGCCGATCTCGCTGCGCATCCGGAACTCGCCCGTACCGTCGAGTGCGCGAACGCGCAGCAGATACTCCCCCGCAGTCGTGGCGACCGACCTGAGCACCTGCTCGCCTCCGATAGACACAGAGACGACGGGCAGGTCCTCATAGTCGGGATGTGTGACCGTATCTGTCGTGACGCCAATATCCCAAAGCTCGGCGGAGACCTCGAGGCCGACGGCGGGCGTGACGGTGACCACGAGCGCCTCGCCGACCTCGAGCCGCACCCGCCAGTACGATGCGGTCGCGGTCACCACGTCGAGCGTGTCGGTGACGTCTCGGCTGGTCATCTCCCGTCCCGGCAGGAACTCGCCGGGCCGGAGTGGACGTGCCGACCAATCGAGCGTGTACGCCCCGGAACCGCTGTTCGCGTGCACGTCTAGGAAATATGCCCCGGACTCCAAGACCGTGTAAGTGAAAGCAACGGGATACTCCCGCCTATCGGTCTGCGCGATCACCGAGTAGTAGTCCATTTGCTCGGCGTCGGGCTCGTACAACTCGACACCGAAGTCCGTGCCGGGATCGGCGGTGAGCACGACCGTCAGTCGCGTACCCGCCTCCAGATGGACACGGTAGATGTCGTCGTCGTTCGCGCCCATCGCGTCCAGGGTGCCGGTGATGTGCGTGGCGGTCGTCTCGAGACCCGGAAGGCTGTCGTCGATCGCCCGCGCGGCGACTCCCTTCGAAGCCGCGGGAGCGCTACCCGCGATCGCGGGTAGGGCAAGCACCGCGATGAGCGCCGCGACGACCGATAGCGCGACAAGACCCCGTGGACGCATCGTCTCCCCCTCTTCCTGCCGCACTGCGGATGCAGCCGCCTCCTACTATGCCCCCGCGGCGTTCACGCTTCCAGACCCGGGATCGCCGTCGAGACGAGCTCGATGCCGGTCAACCCGACCCTGATGGACCCGCCCGGCTCCAGCACGCCGCGCTCGACGCAGCGGTCGCCGCAGTAGAGACCTCCCGCGCCGGTGAGGTCGAGCGCCGTGATCCCGGCTCCCGGCCCGAGCATGAGCCGCACCTGGAAGGGCGCGATACCCTCCTCCTCCACGCGGATGTCGGCGTTCCTGGCGCGACCGATGACCGCCGGCAGCCGCAGCGTCACCGTCTCCACCCGGCCGGGACCGGAGACGCGGAACGTGCGCCGATGCGCCCACACGACCCCGTTGGGCGCGTCGGGATCGGACGCCGCGGGCATGCGCCGCACGCGCACCGCGAAGACGACGAGCGCCGCGACGAGGATCGCGAGGCTCCCCAGGACGAGCCACACTCCGAGCGGCAGACCGAGCGGATCCGACGCCGAGGAACGCGAGGACACGTCGAGCCGCACGCTGGGCGCGGACGTCCGCACGAACGTCAGCGCCTCGTCTCCGGGCACCGCGAAGCCCACACTCTCGACCTTCACGTCCGCGATCTTCGCGACTCCGACGCCGATGAGCCTGCCTTTCGCGTCGACGAGCGCCCCGCCGCTGTTCCCCGGGTTGATCGCCGCGTCCGTCTGCACGTACCTCGCGCCTTCGACCGTCTGCAGCGGCGAGCTCACGACGCCCTTGGTGAGCGTCACCGCGCGCAGCCCGATCGGGAATCCCAGGGCGATGACGTCCTGTCCCCTCGACAGACCGGCGCTCGAGCCCCACACGATTGGGCGCACCGCGGGCAGGTGCACCGAGAGGAGCGCGAGGTCGCGCACCCTGTCGACCGCGATCACGGTGAACGTCTCGAGGTCGCCGTCCGCAAGAACCCCTCCCGGCTGCCCGTGCGTCGCGTCGAGGACGTGCGCGGCGGTCAGCACGAGGTCGAGACCGACGACGATACCGGAGCCCACACGCTCGGAGCCCGCCGTGATCGCCACGACCGCTCCCGTCGCGCGGTCCATCCGCCCGGCCGCGCCCGCGATGGCGGGCGCGAGCGCGAGTAGAGCGAGCGACACCGCGCACACGACGGCGGCCCAGCGCGATGCCGATAACGCCCTCACGGCCGCTGCTCCAACCGCGGTGGAGAGGGCGCGAGGTACTCGCTGATGTCCGGGAGTATCTCTTCCACGAGACCTTCGGTCCCGACCACCTCGCGAAGCCGGGAGATGCGTCGCATCTCCGGATCGTCCTCGGGCGCGAAGCCGAACCCCGCCCAACAGAAGAAGAGCAGCGAGTACGCGTCCCCCGCCGACACCACGAAGTTGTCGGCGACGAGCACGCGCTCGAGGCCACGCAACATCGCGCGCGGGTCCTTGAGCAGGAGCATCGCCTCGCCGTCGGCGGTCTCGGCCGTCGCCTGCGCCGAATGCCGGTGGCCAGCGGTGAGGAGCTCCGTGACGACGATCACCGGCGTGTAGAAGAGGATGGCGAACGTGTCCGCGGTCGAGGCTTCCTGCGCCTTCTCGACCGTCTCGCGCCGGCGCGACCGCACCGACTCCACACTCTCGATGATCTCGCGGTCGTCCCGGCGCAGATCGCGCTCGCGCAACGCCCACACGGGGCTCATGAGCACCGACAGCGCGCTCGCCCACAGGATGTCGCCGGCGACGAACCTCGCCATGAGGTTCGCGAAGACGGCGCGCTGGTCGTCGACGGACAGCTCGCGGAGGAACCCCCTGGTGACCCCGACAGCTGCGCGTTTGTGCGAGGTCCCGACCGCGAACGCGTTCACGCTGTCTTCGGGAAGGAGGTACAGCGGCGGGGAGTGCTCGAATCCCGCGGCGAGCGACATGTCCTTAAGGGCGCCCTTCGTGGGCAGGCATGACCCCGTGGGAGAGCGGCTCGCGCCGAGGCGGCGCAGCAGGGTCCGGTCGGATCGGCGCAGGACCGCCCAGGCCCGCAGCACACCGCCGAAGGCAGCGAGCGCCGCCCCCTCCGCCATCACGAGCGGCAGGTGCGTCCACATCCACACGATCCAGCGCACGTCCCGCGTGAACAGCACGAGGACCGACGCGGCGGCGGCGAGCACGACCGCGGCGGCGGCGGCGAGGCACGCCGAGAGGAAGCCGATGAGGACGGCGAGCCTCACGCGGTTGCGCTCGACGCGCCTCCACAGCGGCTCGATGCGGTCCTTTCGCACCCCCGCGGGCAGGTCCATCGTCAGGGACGCCGACGTCCGTCGAGCTCGGCCGCGAGATCGTCGAGTGTGAGCCCTTCGCGGACCATGACGACCATCAGGTGGTAGACGAGATCGCCGATCTCGTACCGCAACTGCACCGGGTCCCGGTCGCGAGCCGCGATGATGACCTCGGAGGCCTCCTCCCCGATCTTCTTGAGGAGCTTGTCCTGCGGCCCGAGCAGCAGCTTCGCCGTGTACGACCCCTCGGGGGCGTCCTCGCGGCGCTGCTCGAGCACGGCGAAGACGCCTTCGAGCACCTCGCCGACGTGCGGCACTATGCGCGGCTCGGGCGCGCCGAGCGGTCCGCTCGCGTCTTCCATGTCCTCCCCCTCCTCGCTTCGCCCTAAGAGGACGGCATCGACTCCGGTGACGCCGGCTCGGGCGTCGAGGCGCCATCAGCCGAACATAACTTGCGGAAGAAGCACGACCGCTCGCCGGTGTGGCAGGCGGGGCCAGTCTGGTCGACGAGGACGAGCAGCGTATCGGCGTCGCAGTCGTAGCGGACCTCGCGCACCTCCTGGACGTGGCCCGAGGTCTCGCCCTTCATCCAGAACTGCCCTCGGCTGCGGCTCCAGAACCACGTCCGGCCGGTCTCGCACGTCCTGCGGACCGACTCCGCGTTCATCCACGCGACCATGAGGACCTCGAGCGTGTCGAACTGCTGGACGACCGCCGGGATGAGCCCGCGGTCGTCGTACTTCAGGGTATCGGCGTCCATCGTCGCCTCCTCGCTCATCAGAGTCTCACCGGGATGCCGGCCGCGTCCATGTGCGCCTTGACGTCGCGCACGCGGAACTTGCCGTAGTGCAGGGTGGATGCGGCGAGCACCGCGTCGCACCCGGTCTCGATGACGGCCTCGGCGAAGTGCTCGAGTTCCCCGGCGCCGCCCGACGCGATGACGGGCACGTTCACCGCGCGCACGACGGCGCGGGTGAGCGGGAGGTCGAAGCCGTCGTTCGTGCCGTCGCGGTCCATCGACGTGAGCAGGATCTCGCCGGAGCCGCGCTTCTCGGCCTCGCGGACCCAGGCCACGGCATCGATGCCCGTCGCGATCCGGCCGCCGTTCACGTAGACCTCCCAGCGCTCGACGTCCCCCGCGACGCGCTTCGCGTCGATGGCGACGACGATGCACTGCGACCCGTAGATGCCCGAAGTTTGCGTGATGAGCGCGGGATCGCGCACCGCAGCGGAGTTGATGGAGATCTTGTCCGCGCCGGCCGAAAGCATCGCACGGATGTCGGCGGCGGTGCGCATGCCTCCACCGACCGTGTACGGGATGAAGACCTCCTCCGCTGTGCGCCGCGCGACCTCGAGCATCGTCGGGCGCTCCTCGTGGCTCGCCGTGATGTCGAGGAAGACGAGCTCGTCGGCCCCTTCGGCGTCGTAGAACCGCGCGAGTTCGACCGGATCGCCCGCGTCCTTGAGGTCGACGAAGTTGACGCCTTTCACGACCCTGCCCTCGTGGACGTCGAGACACGGGATGACGCGCTTCATCAGCATCGCGCTATCCTTCCCCGCTCGCGGCCGCGAGCGCGTCCTCGAGCGTGAAGGCGGCCTCGTAGAGCGCGCGGCCGACGATGACGCCCTCGACGGAGGGGGCCTGCTCCCGCAGGCGCCTCACGTCGTCGAGCGTCGCCACTCCGCCCGAGGCGACGACAGCGATCCCGGCGCCGCGCGCGAGGTCCTCGTACGCATCCGCGTCGATGCCCGTCTGCATCCCGTCGACCGCGATATCGGTGTAGACGACGCGCCGCACGCCGAGCCCCGCGAGCTCGCGGACGAGCTCGAGCGCGTCCTGCCCGGTGCCCTCGCGCCAGCCCGCGATGCGGACCTTGCCGTCGCGGGCGTCGACGCCGCCGGCGATGCCGGGGAACGTCTCGCACGCCAGCGTGACGAACTCCGGGTCGGTGACGAGCGCCGTGCCGAGCACCGCGCGACGGACACCGGCCGCGACCACCCGCTTGAGCGTCTCGATAGAGCGGATCCCGCCCCCGAACTCGACGTTCATATCGACGGCATCTGCGATCGCCTCGACTGCGCGCAGATTCGCGGGCTCGCCGTCCCGAGCCCCGTCGAGGTCGACGACGTGCAGCCACTGCGCCCCAGCGTCGGCGAACCTGCGGGCCTGTTCGACAGGGTCGTCGCTGTAGATGGTGACGTCGTCGTAGCGGCCCTGGCGGAGGCGGACGACCTTTCCCCCGAGAAGGTCGATGGCGGGAAGCACGATCACGGCCGGCCCTCCTCGACGATGCGGGCGAAGTTCGCGAGCAGGCGAAGTCCCAGCTCCGAGGACTTCTCGGGATGGAACTGCACCGCGAAGACGCTCCCAGCGGCGACCGCGGCGGCGAACGTCGTCCCGTGCTCGGTGGTCGCGATCACAGCCGCCGGGTCGTCGGGGACTAGGTGGTACGAGTGCACGAAGTAGAACGCCGAACCTTGAGGGATGCCCTCGAACAGCGGGCTCTCCTTCGGATACTCGAGGGTGTTCCAGCCGATGTGGGGTATCTTGACCCCCGCCGGCAGACGCCGGCATTCGCCCGGCACCAGACCGAGCCCCTCGTGAGTCCCGTCCTCGAGCCCGGTCGTTGCGAGCAGCTGCATGCCGAGGCAGATGCCGAGCAGCGGCACGCCCGTTCCGGCGCGGTCGAGCACGACCTCGCGCATGCCGGAGGCCTTCAGGTTCGCGGCGGCGTCCCGGAACGCGCCGACACCGGGGAGCACGACTCCGTCGGCGGCGGCTACCGTCGCGGGATCGCCGGTCACGACGACCCCGGCGACGCCCGCGTGCTCGAAGCCCTTCTGGACGCTGCGCAGGTTCCCCATGCGGTAGTCGACGATCGCGATCACAGCGCGCCCTTCGTCGACGGCACGCCGGTGGCCCTCGGGTCGATCGAGATGGCCTCGGCGAGAGCGCGCGCGAACGCCTTGAAGGAGGCTTCCACGATGTGGTGGGCGTTCTCGCCCGCGACCTCGTGCGCGTGCAGCGTCAGCTCCGCGTTTGTCGCGAACGCGATGAGGAACTCCTTCAACAGCTGGGTGTCGAAGCTGCCGATGATCTCGAGCGGCGGTTCGACCTCCCAGACGACCTGTCCGCGCCCCGAGACGTCGACCGCGCAGAGCACCAGCGCTTCGTCCATCGGCACCGCGGCGTCCCCGAAGCGGCGGATCCCGCGCTTGTCTCCGAGCGCGTCACGCACGGCGTGCCCGAGGCAGATGCCGACGTCCTCGACCGTGTGGTGCGCGTCGACAGCGAGGTCTCCGCGCGCCGTGACCGTCAGATCGACCAGAGCGTGGCGCCCGAAGGCGTCGAGCATGTGGTCGAAGAAGGGCACGCCGGTGTCGACGCTCGTCTGTCCGCTGCCGTCGAGGTCGATGCGGACCATGACGTCCGTCTCGCCGGTCTTCCTCTTGACCTCACCCGTCCTGCCCATTCTCCTACCCCCTGCCGTCGGGTCGCGCGTCCGTGCCGAGGATCTCCGCGGCGTTGCGCGACGCAAGCGTCTCCTGCATGGCGGTGAGGAACCGCCGGCACTCCTCATCCGTGCCCACGGTGACCCGCAGGCAGTCCTCGAGGCCTGGGGTGCGCGAGAAGTCGCGCACGAGCACGGAATGGTTGTGGAGCAGGTCCCGCCAGACCGCCGATGCCTGCGCCACCCGGAACATCACGAAGTTCGCCTCGCTCGGGAAGACGCTCACCCCGTCCAAGGACGACAGCCCGTGCATGATCAGGTCGCGCTGGCGGACGATGTCGCGGATGCCGGACTCGAACACGACGCGCTCGCGGTACGCCACGGCCGCGACCATCTGCGAGAAGCGGTCGACCGAGTACGGCTGGCGGACCTTCGTGAGCTCGTGGATGACCTCGTCGTGCGCGAGCAGGTAGCCCACGCGCATCCCTGCCAGCGAGAAAGCCTTGCTGAACGTGCGGAGGATGACGAGGTTGCGGTGACGCCCCATGTGCGGGCGCATCGTGTGCCTGCTGAACTCGAAGTACGCCTCGTCGACCAGGACGAGCGCGTCCGTTGCTTTTAATATGTCGATGAGCAGCGTCTCCGGCGTCAGGTTGCCCGTCGGGTTGTTCGGATTGGCGACGACGACTATGTCGGTGTCGCCGCGCGAGATACTCTCCAACACAGCCGGCCCGTCGACCGAGAAGTCCTCGAGACGCGGCACGCGCACGAGAGTCGTCCCGGTGACCTCCGCGTCGATGCCGTACATGGTGAACGTCGGCGGCATGTCGAGGAGCGTCCGTCCCGGTCCCCCCCACGCCAGCAGGACGTCGAGTATGAGTTCGTCCCCGCCGTTGCCGACGAGCACGTTCCCGGGATCGAGCCCGTTGGCCTCGGCGATGATCCCGCGCAGGTCGCTCGACATCGGGTCCGGATAGCGGTTGAACGGGAACCCGCGGACGCGGTCGGCGATCTTCCCGACGAGCTCGACCGGGAGGTTCACCGGGTTCTCGTTAGCGTGCAGCATCACGTCCGCGCGACGCTCCTTCGCGTCGTATGCGACGAGCTCGATGAGTTCGGGACGAGCTTCCCGGATGCGGTCCATCACTGATCCCCCTCGTCGCCCGCGGCCAGCTCGAGCCTGAGCGTGACGGCGCGTGCGTGGGCGTCGAGACCCTCGGCCTCGGCGATCGTGACGACGGTCGCGGCGTCGAAGGCGAGCGCGTCGTACGAGTACGAGATCACCGACGTCTTCTTCACGAAATCGTCGACGGAGAGCGGGCCCGAGAATCGCGCGGTACCGCCGGTCGGCAGGACGTGGTTGGGACCCGCGACGTAGTCGCCCACACTCTCCGGCGTCCAGTGCCCGAGGAAGATCGCGCCGGCGCAACGCAGCGACCCGAGAAGCTCGAAGGGCTCCGCGCACATCACCTCGAGGTGCTCCGGCGCTATCTCGTTCGCCACGTCGACCGCGACGTCGAGGTCGGGGCAGACGACGATCAACCCGTGGTCGGTGAGAGAGAGGCGGATAACGTCGCCGCGCACGGCGTCCTCGAGCAGGGCGTCGAGTGCCGCCTCGACCTCGTCCGGCAGCGACGGATCGGTCGTCACGAGATACGTCGAGGCGCGAGGGTCGTGCTCGGCCTGCGCCATGAGGTCGATCGCGACGAAGGCCGGCTCGGCCGTGTCGTCGGCCAGCACCAGCACCTCGCTCGGGCCCGCGAGCATGTCGATCCCGACGTCGCCCATCACGAGCTTCTTCGCCGCCGTGACGTAGGCGTTGCCGGGGCCGGTGATCTTGTCGACGGCGGGGATACTGCGCGTCCCGTACGCGAGCGCGGCGACGGCCTGCGCGCCGCCCACCTTGTATATCTCGGTAAGACCCGCCTCCGCGGCCGCCGCGAGCGTGAACGGGTCGACGGACCCGTCGGGCCTGGGAGGGACGACCATCGCGATCTCCTCGACGCCGGCTACGAACGCGGGTATGGCGTTCATGAGCACGCTCGACGGGTAGCACGCCCGGCCGCCGGGGACGTAGACGCCGACACGGCGCAACGGGGTGACCTGCTGCCCGAGGAAGACGCCACCGTCCTGCGCGGCGAACCACGACTGCGGGACCTGCCGCCGGTGGAAGTCCTCGATGGCCGCCGCGGCGGTGGCGATCGCCGCGAGGAAGGGCTCGCCGACGGACGCGACGGCGGCCTCGACCTCGGCGTCGCTCACTCTCACGTCGGTGAGCTGCGCCTTGTCGAACGTGGCGGTGTATTCGAGCAGCGCCGCGTCACCCCGCTGCCGCACGTCCTCGACGATGCGGGCCGCGGCACCGAGCACCTCGGCGTCGATGCCGCCGGTCCGCGCCCATCCGGCCTCGGCGAGCCGCTTCCCGCGAGAGAGCTCGATCCTGCGCAGCATCGGTCCCATCCTCTCCTTCAGGGCCCCACGACCGCGGCAAGGCGGTCGGCCAGTTCGGTCACCCGCGCGCAGCGGGTCTTGAGGCTCACCGGGTTCGCCACGAACCGGGCGGTCGAGGCGAGCACGTCGTCCACGACGACGAGATCGTTCTCGGCGAGCGTGCGACCCGTGGCGGTGATATCCACGATCCGATCGGCCAGCCCGATGAGCGGAGCGATCTCCATGTTACCGTGCAGCTTCACGACTTCCACCTGGATGCCTCGATGTGCGAAGTACGTCTCGGTGATACGCGGGTACTTCGTCGCCACCCGCATGACTCCGAGACGGCGATAGTGCTCGTCGGCCTCGCCCGCGCTCGAGGCACGTTCCGCGACGACGAAGCGGCAGGCGCCGAAACCGAGGTCGACCATCTCGACGAGGTCGAGACCCGCTTCGAGCAGAACGTCCTTGCCGGCGATGGCGACGTCGACACCGCCGTAGGCGACGTAGACGGGGATGTCCGTCGGACGCGCGATGACGAAATCGACATCGGCGCAGCGCACGAGGAGCGTGCGGCCGGGATCCGCGAGGCCTTCCACGTCCACGCCCGCGGACGAGAGCACGCGCACGGACTCCTCGTAGAGAGAACCCTTGGGCAGCGCCATGCGCAACCTCGTGCCGCCGCCGTCCCCGTCTCGCGTCCGGCGCGCGATCATAGAGCGCCCCCGTCGGGTCCGAGGCGCTCGAGACCGTCGTCGGCGGCCCAGAGCGCTTCGCGCGCGCCGAGCCGCGACGCCTCGCGCGCGACCTCGCCGCGGTCCCGGTCGGGCACGGCGACGCATCGCCTCCCTTCGCGGCGCAGGCCGCGCACCGCGGCAAGAACGGCTCCCGCGTCGGACCCGCCCACCGCCGCGTCGAGGCCTTCACTGGCGAGGATGGCGCCTTGCTCCGCGAGTGCGATGTGGACGCGCTCGAGGCCGAGGGCGAAGCCGGCGGCCGGAGCGGGCGCCCCGAACCCGGCGAGCACCCCGTCGTAGCGGCCGCCGCCGCCGAGCGGCAGGCCGAGCCCTGGTGCGTACGCCTCGACGACGAGGCCCGTGTAGTAGTCGAAGCCGCGCATCACTCCGAAGTCGACCGTGACGCGATCGGCGATCCCAGCGGTCTCCAACAGGCGCCAAACCTCGGCAAGCTCGTCGACGGCCTCGGCCCGTCCGCACGCCCGCACGAGCGCCCGGCACGCGTCGAGGGCCTCGCGGCCTCCACGCAGCCGCGGCACCTCGCGCAGAGCGCGCGCGACATCTTCGTCCAGACCGCCGTCGCGTGACAGGCGGTCGATCTCGACCAGGTTCCGCTCGTGAGCCGCCGCGAGGACGGCCGCACGCCATGTCCCGTCACCCCCGGCCGCGTCGAGCAGTGCGTGGAGGACGGCGACGCTGCCGATGGCCACCTCGAAATCGGGAAGACCTGCGGCCTCCAGCGTGTCGACGAGCACCGTGACGACCTCGGCGTCGGCGGCCGGGCCGCTCGCACCGATGAGCTCCGTCCCGACCTGAGTGAACTGGCGCGCCTGTCCCCGCAACGACTCGTGCTCGCGAAAGACGTCGGCCGTGTAGCGGATCCTTTGAGGCCCCGGTTCGTCCGCGAGTCTCGATGCCACGAGACGCGCGATCGGCACGGTCATCTCGGGACGCAGCGCCAGCAGTCGCCCGTCGGCGTCGAACAACCGGAACGCGGTGCCCTCGAGGGAGCCGCCCGCGCCGGACTCCAGCGTGGCGTACTCCTCGACCACCGGCGTCTCGACGAGACGGTAGCCCCATCCGGCGAGGGCATCGCCCATCGCAGCGACGAGAGCCGACCGCTCGGCCGCCTCCTCGAAGAGCACGTCACGGAACCCTCTCGGTGTCACCGGCCGCACGCGTGGTCCTCCGTTCCCGCCTCGCCGCATCTGCTCAGAAATGCACTCCATCAGGGTAGCGTGGTAGAGTGCTGCTGTGGTGGACTATACCACGCGGTACGGTCCTCGCCAAGCCCCGGTTCACCCCTCGTCGACGGCCCCGTCACCGAGCAGTTCCTTCAACTCGGCGTGCAACCCCGGGAGACCGGCGTCCACCCGCAATCCTTCCGGCATCGCAAGCATCTTCACGCCCTCGGGAGACGACAACCTGACCCGCACCGCATCGGGTCCCGGATGGCGCGCGAGGATGTCCTTCAATCTCCCGGCGGCGCCGTCGGCCAGCACGGCGGCGTCCATCCTCACCACGAGAGGCGGCCGCTCGAACCTTCCCCCGTCGAACGCCTGCACCTCCTGCACGAGCAGCTTGCGGCCGCGGTCCGACGCCTCGACCCTCGCCTTCACACGCACGATCGCATCGACCTCGACCAGGTCGCGGCACTTCTCGAAGACCTGCGGGAAGAGCACCCCGTTCATCGAGCCCTCGAGGTCCTCGAGGACGATATCTCCACGCACCTTGCCCGACTTCGTCGGCACCGCGGCGCTGCTGGTGACTATGCCCGCGAACCACCCCGTCGTCCCGTCCTTGAACTCCTCTGAGTCGCCGAGGCTCAAGGAACGCGCGGCCTTCAGCGCATCCGCGATCTCGCGCAACGGGTGGTCCGAGACGTAGATGCCGAGCGCCTCCTTCTCGAAGGCGAGCTTCATGCGCTTCTCCCACTCGATCCCGTCGGGAGAGGGGACCTCGTCGGCATAGCCGTGGTCGACGTCGAGGTCGAAGAGGCTCGTCTGGTCGCTCGCCGCGTCCTTCTGGCGGCGAGTCGCACCGTCGACGCACTCGTCGAGCGACTCCGCGAGCTGCTTGCGCGTGTACCCGGTCGAGTCGAATGCCCCCGCCTTCACGAGCGCGTCGATGGCGCGCTTGTTGAGGAAGCGCATGTCGACGCGGGCGCAGAAGTCGTGCAGAGACGTGAAGGGACCGCCCGCCTCGCGCGCCGCGACGATCGCGTCGACGGCGCCCTCCCCGACGTTGCGCACCGCGCCGAGGCCGAAGCGGATGGTCTCGCCGACCGCGGTGAAGTCCTTGCCCGACGTGTTCACGTCCGGCGGGAGCACCTGCATGCCCGCCCTGTTGCACGCCGCGACGTACTTCGTCACGCTCTCGGACTTCCCCGAGTGCGAGGTGAGGACCGCGGCCATGTACTCGAACGGATAGTGCGCCTTGAGGTACGCGGTCTGGTACGCGATGAGACCGTAGGCGGCGGCGTGACTCTTGTTGAAGGCGTACTCGCCGAACTTCTGGATGTCCGCCCAGACCTTCTCCGCGAGCCGGCGGTCGTATCCGCGCGAGACGGCGCCCTCCACGAACTCGGGCTTGAGGGCGTCGACGATGGCCATGATCTTCTTGCCCATGCCCTTGCGCAGCTTCTCCGCCTTCGCCGCCGAGAAGCCGGCCATCTCCATCGTGATGCGCATCGCCTGCTCCTGGTAGACGATCGCGCCGTACGTCTCCTCGAGGATGTGCTTGATGCGGTCGTCGTAGAACGTCACCTGTGCACGGCCGTGCTTGCGCGCGACGAAGTCGTCGATGGAGTCCATCGGGCCCGGGCGGAAGAGCGCGACCACCGCCACGATGTCGGCGAAGACGGTCGGCTTCAGGTTCAGCAGCACGCGCTTCATGCCGGGCGACTCGACCTGGAAGACGCCGTCCGTGTCGGCCCGCTTCAGCAGCGCGAAGGTGTCGGCGTCGTCCATCGGCAGGCGCTCGATGTCGATGTCGACGCCGTGGTGCCCGCGGATGGAGCCGACCGCCTTCGCGATGACGGTGAGCGTGCGCAGCCCGAGGAAGTCCATCTTCAGCAGACCGAGTTCGGCGATGATCTTCCCCTCGTACTGGGTGATGATCGACTCGCCCTTCGTGTCGCGCTTGAGCGGGGTGTAGCCCGAGAGCGCATCGCGGCAGATGACGACTGCGGCCGCGTGGACCCCCTCCCCGCGCACGATGTTCTCGAGGGCCTGCGCTGCGTCGATGATGCGCTTCGTGTCGCCCCCCGCCTCGTACTCCGCGCGCAGGTCGGCGTTCCCCTTCAGCGAGCTCGCGATGGTCGCCTTCGGGTCCTCGAGGATCTGCTTGGCCACCTTGTCCGGCACGCCGTAGGGGTAGCCGAGGACGCGTCCGGCGTCGCGCACGGCCGCGCGGGCCTTCATCGTGTTGAACGTGACGATCTGCGCGACCTTGTCGGCGCCGTACTTGGCGCGCACGTACTCGATCACCTCGCCGCGGCGTTCGTCGTCGAAGTCGATGTCGATGTCGGGCATCTCGGTCCGCTCGGGGTTGAGGAACCGCTCGAAGAGTAGTCCGTGCTCGAGCGGGTCGAGCGACGTGATGCCCAGCGCGTAGGAGATGATCGAACCGGCGGCCGACCCTCGGCCCGGACCGACGCCGATGCCGTGCTCTTTCGCCCAGCCCACGAAGTCCGCGACTATGAGGAAGTACGCCGACAGCCCCTTGCCCGTGATCACCTCGAGTTCGGTCTCGAGACGCTCGACGACCTCGCCGGGGAGCGGGTCTCCGTAGCGGCGCTTCAGTCCTTCGACGCATTCCTCGCGCAGGTACTCGTCCTCGGTCCGCCCCGCAGGCGTCTCGAAGACCGGGAGGATGATCCGGTCGAACTCGATCTCCACGTCGCAGCGCGCCGCGATCTCGGCGGTGTTGGCGAGAGCCTCGGGATATCCGGCGAGCGCGGACGCCATCTCTTCGGGCGACTTCATGTAGAACTGGTCGGAGGAGAAGCGCATCCTCCCGACGTCCGTGAGCGTCGAACCGGTCTGGATGCACACGAGCATGTCGTGCGCCTCGGCGTCCTCGGCCTTGACGTAGTGGATGTCGTTCGTCCCGACCGTGCCGAGACCTAGTTCGGAGGCGATGGACGCGAGCCCGCGGTTGAGCTGCGCCTGCGTCACGCCGTTGTCGGCGACGATGCCCTGGTCCTGCAGCTCGAGGTAGAACCCCTCCTCGCCGAAGAGCTTGGAGAACGTCTGGGCCCAGCGGCGCGCCTCGGCCTCGTCGCCGTGCTCGAGCGACTTGCTCACGATGCCCGACATGCACGCGGACGTCGCGATGAGTCCCCCTTTGAACCGCTCCAGAAGCTCGAGGTCCACTTGAGGCTTATAGTAGAAGCCGTCCACATGCGAGGCCGAGACGAGCTGCATGAGGTTCCTGTAGCCGGTGATGTCCTTGGCGAGCAGCACGAGGTGGTAGAGACGGGGCTTACCCTCGCGACGGTGGCGCGACTCGGGCGTGAAGTAGATCTCGCAACCGACGATCGGTTTGACGCCCGCCGCGCTCGCGGCCCGGTGGAACTGCGCCGCGCCGAACATGACGCCGTGGTCGGTGAGCGCGAGCGAGCCCATCCCCAGCTCGAGGGCACGCGAGACGAGCCCGTCGACCTTGGCGTGGCCGTCGAGCAGCGAGTACTCCGAGTGCGTGTGCAGGTGGACGAAGCCGGGCATGTCGCGCTAGCGCCCGCCCTCCCCTACGACCCGCAGAGCGGCCGAGTATCCGTCGGCGCCGTAGTTCAGACACCGGTTCACCCGGCTGATGGTCGTCGTCGAAGCTCCTGTGACCTCGCGCACGCGCGTGTAGTGCTCACCGGCGGCGAGCATGCGCGCCACGGCGAGCCGTTGCGCCATCTCTTGGATCTCGCGGACGGTGCACAGGTCCTGGAGGAAGGCCCAGGTCTGGTCGGGGTCGTCGAGGCCGGACAGCGCCGCGAGCAATGTGTCGACCTCAGCGGTCCTCAATCGGTCGGGACACATGCGCGGAACCTCGCTTCCAGCGGCGGGGGCGGTCGAGCGACATCGCCATGGTACCACCCACCGGAGGGTCTTTAGACGACCTTGTTCGCGAGTCCCCCGATACCCTCGATGCGGACCTCGATCACGTCCCCGCGGACCATCGGCCCGACGCCCTTCGGGGTCCCCGTGAGGACCACGTCACCGGGGAGCAGCGTCATGACGTGGCTGATGTGGCTGACCAACGTGGGGACGTCGAAGATCATGTCCGAGGTCGGCGACGACTGCCGCAGCTCGCCGTTGAGGTACGTCTGGACGACGAGTTCGGCCGGTTCGACGTCGGTCTCGACCCAGGGACCGAGCGGGCAGAAGCCGTCGAAGCCCTTCGCCCGCGTCCACTGCCCGTCCTTGCGCTGGAGCTCGCGCGCGGTCACGTCGTTCGCGCAGCAGTACCCGAGCACGTGTGCGAGCGCCTCTTCGGCCGCGACCTTGTGGGTCCGGCGCCCGATGATAACGGCGAGCTCCCCCTCGTAGTCGATCGACTCGACGCCGTCGGGCATGTGTATCTCACCGTACGGGCCGTTGATGGCCGTAGGCGGCTTGAGGAAGATGACGGGCTCGTCGGGGATCTTGTGCCCCATCTCCTTGGCGTGGCCGCGGTAGTTGATGCCGACGCACACGATCTTCGTCGGGATCGCCGGCGCGAGCAGCTTCGCCTGGTGCAGCGGGACGACGCCTTCCGGCTCCCACGCGGCGAAGGGCTCGTCCGAGATGAGCGTGATGTCGGACTCGTCGGCGAGACCGTATCTCACGTCCTCGTCGGTGAAGATACGAACGACTCTCATCGGTGTCCCCCCGGGATCCGCCCCTCTTTGCGTTCATTCTCCGTAAGCATCGGACTCCCTGCACGCCGGTGGGAAGGTCCTCAGGACGGTTCCCCGCCACGTGGGTGGGCCAGACCGTACTCGACGGCGTCGACGAGCGCCTCCCACGACGCCTCGATGATGTTCTCCGACACGCCGACCGTGCCCCAGCTCTTCGCGCCGTCGGCGGACTCGATGAGCACGCGCGTCACCGCGCCGGTGCCCTTCTTCTCGTCCAGCACGCGGACCTTGAAGTCGGTGAGCTCGATCTCGCCCAGGTGCGGGTAGGAGTTGCCGATCGCGATGCGCAGTGCCTTGTCGAGCGCGTTGACCGGGCCGTTGCCCTCCGCGGTGGCGATGTGGCGATCGCCGCCGACGTGGATCTTGACGGTCGCCTCGGTCATCACTCGGCCGTCCTCGCGCTGCTCCATGAGGCAACGGAAGCTCTCTAGGCGGAAGAAGGGCTCGTACGTCCCGAGCGCCTTGCGAAGCATGATCTCGAGGCTGGCGTCGGCGGCCTCGAAGGAGTAGCCGCGATGCTCCTTCTCCTTGATGGCGTCGAGCACGCTGTTCACGGTCACCGGGTCGCCATCGAGGTCGAGGCCCATCTCGCGCGCCTTGACGGTGATGCTCGCCCGGCCCGCGAGTTCGCTCACGACGACCCGGGCGAGGTTGCCCACCGCCGAGGGATCGACGTGCTCGTAGGCTTCTCGCAGGCGCTGTGAGCCCGACGCGTGCACGCCTCCCTTGTGAGCGAAGGCGCTCACGCCCACGTAGGGCTGGTGCGGGTAGGGCGAGAGGTTCGCGGTCTCGGCGACGAAGTGGCTCACCTCGGTGAGGAGCTTCAACTGCTCGGAGGTGACGCATCCCCTCCCCATCTTGAGAGCGAGTGCCGGCAGGATCGCCGTCAGGTCCGCGTTCCCGGCCCGCTCTCCGTAGCCGTTGATGGTCCCCTGCACCTGCGTGCAGCCGGCTTCGACCGCGAGCAGCGAGTTCGCGACCGCGCAGCCGCCGTCGTCGTGCGTGTGGATACCCAGGGGCGTCGCGAGCGCCCCCGCGACGGCGCGCGTCACGCTCGCCACCACGTGCGGGAGCATCCCCCCGTTCGTGTCGCAGAGCACCACCGCGTCCGCACCCGCGTCGGCGGCGGCGCGGCAGACGGCGAGCGCGTATCCGGCGTCGGCGCGGTAGCCGTCGAAGAAGTGCTCCGCGTCGAAGAAGACCGTCTTCCCCGCCGCCTTCAGGAAGCCGACGGTCTCGCCGACCATCCGCAGGTTCTCGTCGAGGGTCGTCTTGAGCGTCTCGGTGACGTGAACGTCCCACGCCTTGCCGAAGACGCATACCGCCGAGGTGCCCGCCCCGAGCAGCGCGGCGAGTCCCGGGTCGTCCCCGGGGGCGGTGCTCTTGCGGCACGTCGCCCCGAAGGCGGTCACGATCGCGTGCGAGAGCCCGAGCGACCCGACGCGAGCGAAGTACTCGTCGTCCTTGGGGTTGGCGCCCGGGAACCCTCCTTCGACGTAGTCGACGCCGAGGTCGTCGAGGCGCGCGGTGATGCGCAACTTGTCCTCCACGGACAGCGACAGGCCCTCCCGCTGCGTGCCGTCGCGCAACGTCGTGTCGTAGATGGTGACCCGCGTGCCGCGCCCTTCCATGGGGAAGCCTCTCGCCCTACAGCCGGTCGAGCCAGTCCTCGTACTCGGGATTCCCGCCGCGCACGACGTCGAAGAACGTCTTCTGCAGCTCGAGGGTGATCGGACCGGGGTCGCCGATGACGCGATGGTCGACCGAACGGACCGGGACGACCTCGGCGGCCGAACCCGTCATGAACATCTCGTCCGCCTGGTAGAGGTCGGTCCGGACTAGCGAGCCCTCCATGACGTCGTAGTCCATGTCGACGGCGATCTGCATGATGGAGTCGCGCGTGATGCCGTCGAGGATGCCGTCCGAGATCGGGGGCGTGACGATGATACCGTCGCGGATGACGAAGAGGTTCTCGCCGGTGCCCTCGCAGACCTTCCCCTCCTCGTTGAGCATGATCGCCTCGGCGTAGCCGTGCTCGTTCGCCTCGATGCGCGCGAGAGACGAGTTCAGGTAGTTCCCGGTCGACTTGATCTGCGGAGGCATCGAGTTGCTGCCGCGCTGCCGCCACGAGGAGATCCCCACGTCGACGCCGTGCGCCAGGGCATCCTCGCCGAGATAGGTGTCCCACGGCCAGACCGCGATAGTCACGCTCACGGGAGCGGGCATCGGATCGAGTCCCATCACTCCGTACCCCCGGAACGCGATCGGCCGGATGTAGCACTGCTCGAGGCCGTTCGCACGGATGGTCTCCTTCGTCGCGTCGACGAGCTCGCCGACGGAGTACCCGAGGTCCATGCGGATCATCTTCGCCGAGCGCTGGAGCCTCTCGATGTGGTCGATGAGACGGAAGACCGCCGGCCCGTCGGGCGTCGCGTAGCAGCGGATGCCCTCGAAGACGCCGGAGCCGTAGTGGAGCGCGTGGGTGAGGACGTGGACCTTGGCGTCGGCCCAATCGACGAGCTTCCCGTCCATCCAGATCTTGTCGACCGCCTCGAGTCCCATGGCCATCCCCTTCCACTCACCCTCTTGGTGTCGTAACAGTGTACGCGACGGTGGACGTGCTGCTAGACCCGCTCGGCGATCAGGTCCCCCATGCGGGCGGTGCCGACGAGCTCCTTGCCCTCCTGCATGATGTCCTTCGTGCGATAGCCGTCGGCGAGCACACTCTCGACCGCCCCTTCGATCGACGCGGCCTCAGCCTCCAGCGCGAAGGAGTAGCGCAGCATCAGGGCTCCCGAGAGCACCGTGGCGGTGGGGTTCACGACGTCCATGCCGGTGTACTTCGGTGCGCTGCCGTGGCTCGGCTCATAGAGACCCGGCCCGTCGCCGAGCGAGGCCGATGCCAGCATGCCGAGCGACCCGGAGAGCATGGACGCCTCGTCGGAGAGGATGTCGCCGAACATGTTCGAGGTCACGACCACGTCGAACTGCCGCGGGTTCTTCACCAGCTGCATGGCGCAGTTGTCGACCAGCAGGTCCCACAGCTCGACATCGGGGTAGTCCGCGGCCGTCCTGTGCGCGACCTCGCGCCACAGGCGCGACGCCTCGAGGACGTTCGCCTTGTCGACGGAGCACACGTTGGACGTCTTCCGCACCCGCGCCAGCTCGCAGGCCTTGCGCACGATGCGCTCGATCTCGTAGGCGTGATACTGCTCGGTGTCGTACGCCATGTCGCCGACCCGCTCGCGCTTGCCGAAGTAGATCCCGCCCGTGAGCTCGCGCACGATCATGATGTCCACGCCGCGGATGACGTCGGGCTTGACGGTGGAACTGTCGATGAGCGCATCGAATATCTTCACCGGCCGCAGGTTCGCGTACAGCCCCATCGCCTTCCGGATGCCCAGGAGCCCCTGCTCCGGCCGGACTCCGCCGGGATCGGTGGTGTCCCACTTCGGCCCGCCGATGGCGCCGAGGAGCACGGCGTCGCGATCGCGGCAGACCTCCAGGGTCGCTTCGGGCAGCGGATCGCCGGTCGCGTCTATCGCGGCGCCACCGATGAGCGCCTCTTCGTACTCGAAGGTGTGACCGCACTTCGAGCCGACCGCGTCCAGGACCTTGACCGCCTGAGCGACTATGTCCGGCCCGATGCCGTCACCCGGCAGGACCGCTATCCGATACCGCGCCACATCGACCTCCGTCTTCTTCGCCCCAAGAGGGCCCCTTGTCGTGAACGGCCAGTCTAGCATGGGCACAACGCCGGCCGGCGGCGCCCCGCTTCCGCCCTACCGCCCCGCGATCTTCTCCCGCGTCGCCTCGATGAGCCCGCCTCGCTCGATGATCGCCTTCACGAAGGGCGGGAACGGTCGCGCCTGCCACGACTCGCCCGTCGTGAGGTCCGTGACCGTGCCGGTGTCGGCGTCGACCGCGACCCGGTCCCCGTCGCGGATGCCGTCTACGGCCTCCGGGCACTCGAGGATGGGAAGGCCCGTGTTGATGGCGTTGCGGTAGAAGATGCGAGCGAAGCTCTTCGCGACCACGACGCTCACACCCGCGGCCTTGATGGCGATCGGAGCGTGCTCCCGGCTCGACCCGCACCCGAAGTTCTCGTCCGCGACGAGGAGATCGCCGGGAGCGACCTTCGCGGTGAACCCGGGGTCGAGGTCCTCCATGCAGTGCTTCGCCAGCTCGGCGGGATCGGACGTGTTCAGGTAGCGCGCGGGGATGATCACGTCGGTGTCGACGTCGCGGCCGTAACGGTGCGCGGTGCCCTCGAATCGCATGGCGCCTCCCTACTCCAGGTCCGTCGGCAGGGCGATGTGACCGGCGACGGCGGTCGCTGCCGCCACGGCCGGGGACGCGAGGTAGACCTCGCTGCGCGGGTCTCCCATGCGTCCGACGAAGTTGCGGTTCGTGGTGGACAGCGCACGCTCGCCGGCGGCGAGGACGCCCATGTGCCCGCCGAGGCACGGCCCGCACGTCGGCGTCGAGACAGCCGCGCCGGAGTCGATGAAGACGTCGAGCAGGCCTTCCGTCATGCAGTCGCGATACACCTGCTGGGTCGCGGGGATGACGATGAGCCGCACGTCGCGATGGACCTTGCGGCCCTTCAGGACGCTCGCCGCGATGCGCATGTCCTCGATGCGGCCGTTGGTGCACGAGCCGATGACGACCTGGTCGACGGTCACTTCGCGAGCCTCCCGCACGGGACGCGTGTTGCTCGGAAGATGCGGGAAGGCCACGGTCGGCTCGATGGCCGCGGCGTCGATGTCGATCACTGCGGCGTACGCCGCGTCGGGATCGGAGTGGGCTATCTCGTACGCGCGCTCGGCGCGGCAGTCGACGTACGCCCGCGTGTGCTCGTCGAAGGCGATCACACCGTTCTTGCCGCCGGCCTCGATCGCCATGTTGCAGATGGTGAAGCGGTCGTCCATCCCCATGCGCGCGATCGTGTCCCCGGTGAACTCCATCGACTGATAGAGCGCTCCGTCGACGCCGATCGTGCCGATGACGTGGAGCACGAGGTCCTTACCGGACACCCACTCTGCGAGATGTCCTGTCACGCGGAAGAGGATCGAGGCCGGCACCTTGAACCACGCCTCGCCGGTCGCCATGCCCGCGGCCGCGTCGGTGCTCCCCACGCCGGTCGCGAACGCCCCGAGCGCACCGTACGTGCACGTATGGCTGTCCGCCCCTATGACGACGTCGCCGGGGACGACCACGCCCTGCTCGGGCAGGAGCGCGTGCTCCACCCCCATGCACCCGACCTCCCAGTAGTGCGTGATGCCCTGCTCGCGCGCGAAATCGCGGACGATCTTCGCCTGCTCGGCCGACTTGATGTCCTTGTTCGGCACGTAGTGGTCGGGCACGAGCGCGACCCGCGTCGGATCCCAGACGCTCTCGACGCCGATGCGCCGGAACTCCCGTATCGCTATCGGAGCCGTCACGTCGTTCGCGAGCACGAGGTCGAGCCGGCACTCCACGAGCTGCCCGGGCACGACCTCCGGCAGTCCCGCGTGCGACGCGAGCAGCTTCTCCGTGATGGTCATCGGGCGAGACATGGCGTCACACCTCCTCGGAGACCGTCGGGCGGACGGAGACGAGCAGCCGGTTGAGGGCGTTCATGTACGCCTTGGCCGACGCGACGATGATGTCGGAGTGCGCGCCGCGGCCGGTGAAGACGCGACCGTCCTCGCTCGTGATACGGATCGTGACCTCGCCGAGCGCGTCGATGCCGCGAGTCACCGCCTGGACGCTGAACTCCGACAGGTCGTTGGGCACCTTGACGACACGGTTGATCGCCTTGTACACGGCGTCGACCGGACCCGTACCCTGGCTCGAATCGATGACATGCTCGCCGTCGCGCGTGACGAGCTCGACCGTCGCCGTCGGGATGCCCGGGTCGCCGCCCATGAAGTGCACCTGCTCGAGGTGGAAGACCTCGTCGAGCGTGCGCTCGCTCTCGCCGACCAGCGCCTCGAGGTCCTCGTCGTAGATCTCCTTCTTCTTGTCCGCCAGCTCGAGGAAGGACGCGTAGACGCGCTCGAACTCGTCGTCGTGGAGTTCGAAGCCCAACTCCTCGAGACGATGCTTGAGAGCGTGACGGCCACTCCTGGCGGTGAGCACGATCGAAGAGCCGCCGGCGCCGACATCCGCCGGATCGATGATCTCGTAGGTGGAACGCTCCTTGAGCACTCCGTCCTGATGGATGCCGCTGCTGTGCGCGAACGCGTTCGCTCCGACGATCGCCTTGTTCGGCTGCACGCGGATGCCCGTGATGGTGGTGACGAGCCGGGAGGCCCGCATGATCTCGCGGGTCCGGATGGAGGTGTCGACGCCGAAGTACTGCGCGCGCTGACGCAGCGCCATCACCACCTCCTCGAGCGAGGTGTTCCCGGCGCGTTCGCCGATGCCGTTGACCGTGCATTCGATCTGCCGGGCGCCGTTGCGCACGCCCGCGAGCGCGTTGGCGGTGGCCATGCCGAGGTCGTTGTGGCAATGCACCGACACGACGACGTCTTCGATACCCGCGACGTGCTCGAAGAGGCCGCCCACGAGGGACCCGAACTCCTCCGGGTACGTGTAGCCGGTCGTGTCCGGGATGTTCACCGTCGTCGCACCCGCAGCGATCACCGCCTCGATCATGCGGTAGAGGAAGGCGGGCTCGGCGCGCCCGGCGTCCTCCGCGTAGAACTCGACGTCGCCGACGAAGGAGCGGGCGAGCTTGACGGCCGCGACCGCGCGCTCGAGGGCCTCGTCCTCGCCGATGCGGAGCTTGTCTCGCAGGTGGCTGCCGGAGACGCCGATGCCGGTGTGGATGCGCGGCCGCTTCGCGTTCGCGAGCGCCTGTGCCGCCGTCTCGATGTCCTGCCCTACGGCGCGGGAGAGCGCGCACACGACGCACGCGTCCCCCACCTCGGACCCGATCCGAACGACGCTCTCGAAGTCGCCGGGGCTCGAGATCGGGAACCCGGCCTCGATGATGTCGACGCCTAGGCGCACGAGCTGCCTTGCGATCTCCAGCTTCTCGGCCGTGTTCATGCTCGCGCCCGGCGATTGCTCGCCGTCGCGCAGGGTCGTGTCGAAGATCCTTACCCTGTCTTCCACGTCGCGCGCCTCCCTCCGAGATACCGGCGTGCCCTTCTCAGGGACCGCTCTCCTACAGTTCCACGCTCCAGACGCCCTCGATACCGGCCTCGCCCACGATCTCCTCGAGCAGGCCGGGACCGACGGGGGTGTCGACGTTGATGCCCATGAGGGCGACACCGCCACGCTTGGTTCGACCTACCTGCATCGACGCGATGTTGATCTTGTTCGCTCCAAGGATCGTCCCGACCTTGCCGATCATCCCCGGCCGGTCGGCGTAGCGGAAGAACGCCATGAACTTGCTCGGCGCCATGTCGAGGTCGAAGTCGTAGAGGCTCACGAGACGCGGCTCGTTGCGCTTCCCGATGAGCGTCGCCCCGATCGCGACCGGGCCGTCCTCGGTTATCGCGCGCACCTCGATCAGGTTGACGTAGTCCTTGCTCTCGCCCTGCTTCGTCTCGGTGACCTTGATGCCGCGCTGCTCCGCGTAGTGGTTCGCGTTGACGAAGTTCACCGCTTCCGGCGTCACCATCGAGAGCAGACCCTTGAGCACGGCGGTCTTCAGGATGCGCGTATCGAGCGCGGCGATCCCGCCGAGGAAGCGGACCTCTAGCTCGGACACGTGCCCGCGCACGACCTGCTCGACCATGCGGCCGAGCGACTCGGCGATGCCGAACCACGGCTTCAGCGCGTCCATGAGTTCCGGAGCGACCGGCACGATGTTCACGGCGGTCGAGACGAACTCTCCCATGAGCCCCGCCGCGACCAGCTCCGCGATCTGGACGCCCGCGCGGTCCTGCGCCTCGTCCGTCGACGCGCCGAGGTGCGGCGTGAGGATGACGTTCGCGACTCCGTGCAGGGCCGACTCCGTACAGGGCTCGACCTCGTAGACGTCGATGCCCGCCGACGCGACCTTGCCGGAGGCGAGCGCCTCGACGAGCGCCTCGTTCTGGTAGATGCCGCCGCGCGCCGTGTTCACCAGCCGCACGCCGTCCTTCATCTTCGCGAACTGCTTCGCACCGAACATGCCGATGGTCTCTTTCGTCTTCGGCAGGTGGACCGTGATGAAGTCGGCGCGCGCGAGCAACGCGTCGAGTGTGACGACCATCTCGATGCCCATCTGAGCGCCACGCTCCTCGGAGACGTACGGGTCGAAGGCGACCACGTGCATCCCGAGACCCTTCGCGCGCTCGGCGACGAGAGCGCCGATGCGGCCGAGGCCGACGATGCCGAGCGTCTTCTCGTACACCTCCGCGCCCGTGAACTTGCTGCGCTCCCACTTGCCGGCGTGCATCGATGCGTTGGCCTGCGGGATCTTGCGGGCGCTCGCGAGCATGAGCGCGATGGTGTGCTCCGCCGCCGAGACGATGTTGCTCGTCGGGGCGTTGCAGACGACGACACCTCGCTCGGTCGCGGCTTCGACGTCGACGTTGTCGACGCCCACTCCGGCGCGACCGACGATCTTCAGCTTCGCGCCCGCCTCGATGACATCACGCGTCACCTTGGTCGCCGAGCGCACGATGAGCGCGTCGTAGGCCGGGATCGTCGCGATGAGTTCCTCGGGCGTCAGGCCCGTCTTGACGTCGACCTCGAAGTGGGCCTTGAGCTTCTCGATGCCCGCGTCCGCGAGCGTCTCGGATACCAGGACCTTGAGCATCTTCTACTCCCCCATGAATACGGATTCGGCGGCCTTGATGCCCGCACCGCGCTCGAACGCATACCCCATCTCGGAGAGGGTCATCTCGAGTGCCGCGAGCGTGGTGATGATGTCGAACTCCCCGAAGTAGCCCAGATGCCCCACCCGGAAGATGCGCCCGGCATAGTCGTCCTGACCGCCGGCGATCGTGACACCGTACTTGTTCTTCATGATCGAGACGATCTTCTTGCCGTCGACGCCGTCGGGCACCCAGACCGGCGTGACGGCGGAGCCGCGGCCTCCCTCGGGCGCGAACAGGGCGAGCCCCAGCGCCTCGCAGCCGCGGCGGGTCGCCTCTGCGAGACGGGCATGGCGGGCGATCACGCCTTCCAGTGTCTCCTCGCGCATCATGCGCACGGCCTCGACGAGTCCGATGACGAGCGAGACCGGCGGCGTGAACGGCGTCGTCTCCTTCTCGAGGTTCTTCTTGTAGCGCATCCAGTCGAAGTAGAACTTCGGCAGGGTGGAACGCTCGTAGGCGCGCCAGGCCTTCTCGGAGACCGACAACGCGGCCAGCCCGGGCGGGAGCATGAGGCCCTTCTGCGAGCCGGTCATCACGACATCGAGCTTCCACGCGTCGGTGCGGCACGGCACGGCGCCGATGCCGGTGATCGAGTCGACGATGAAGACGCAGTCGGGGTACTCGGCGACGATCGCGCCGATCGCCTCGACGTCGTTGAGCACGCCCGACGACGTCTCGGACTGTACGACGACGACGCCGCGAACGGCAGGATTCTCCACGAGCGCGGTCGCGATGTCCGTCGGATCGACGGCCGTCGTCCACTCGTAGCGCAGGTCGACGACGTTGAGCCCGTAGACCTTGGCGAGCTGCGCCATGCGGTCTCCGAACTTGCCGTTGCGGGCGACCACGACGGTGTCGCCGGCGCAGAAGCAGTTCGCGAAGGCGGACTCCATAGCACCCGTTCCCGAGCACGCCATGACGAGCACGTCGTTCTCGGTCTCGAAGACGTACTTGAGCCCTTCGACGGCCTCCATGAGCGCAGCCGAGAAGTCCGGCGTGCGATGGTGGATCATCGGCCGGGCCTGCGCGAGCAGGACCTCGGCCGGTACCGGGGTCGGACCCGGCGTCATCAGGTACTTCTTCTGCACGGTGTCTCTCCTAGTCCTTCGGTATCCAGCTGAACATGCCACGCAACTGCCCGCCGACCTCTTCGATGTACGTCTGGGCGTGGATGCGGCGCATCGCCTTGAAGTGCGGCTGGCCGGCCTTGTTCTCGAGGATCCAGTCGCGCGCGAACTCGCCGCTCTGGATCTCGGCGAGCACGCGGCGCATCTCCTCGCGCGTCTCCTCGGTCACGATGCGGGGTCCGGTGGCGTAGTCGCCGTACTCGGCTGTGTTGCTGATGGAGTGGCGCATCTTGGCCATGCCGCCCTCGTACATGAGGTCGACGATGAGCTTCAGCTCGTGGAGACACTCGAAGTAGGCGATCTCGGGCTGGTAGCCCGCCTCGACGAGCGTCTCGAAACCGGCCTCGACCAGATGCGTCGCGCCGCCGCAGAGCACCGCTTGCTCGCCGAAGAGGTCGGTCTCGGTCTCCTCCGCGAAGGTGGTCTCGATGACGGCCGCACGAGCGCCGCCGATGCCGAGCGCCCACGCGAGCGCGATGTCCTTCGCCTTCCCGGAGGCGTCCTGGTGCACCGCGATGAGGCACGGCACGCCGCTGCCCTCGGTGAAGACGCGACGGACCATGTGTCCCGGACCCTTCGGCGCGATCATGACCACGTCGACACCCTCCGGCGCCTCGACCTGGCCGAAGTGCACGTTGAAGCCGTGCGCCCACGCAAGCACCTTGCCGGGCGTCATCGACTCGTGGATCTCCGAGTAGTAAACGTGGCTCGCGAGTTCGTCCGGCACGAGCATCATCACTATGTCGGCCTCGGCCGCGGCCTCTCGCGGCGTCATGACCTTGAGCCCGCCCTCCTTGACCTTCTCCCACGAAGCCGACCCGGCACGGAGGCCGACCCGGACGTCGCAACCGGAGTCGTGCAGGTTCAGAGCGTGCGCGTGCCCCTGACTCCCGAACCCGATGACCGCTATCTTGCGGCCCTTGATGAGCGACAGGTCGCAGTCCTTCTCGTAGTAGACGTTCGCCATGCTCTTGACCCTCCTCGTATCCCGTGACCGGCAGTGCCGGCCCTCACGCGTCCCTGGCTCCGCGCGACAGGGCGATCCGCCCCGTGCGCGCGAGCTCCTTGATGCCGTATGCCCGCAAGAGGTCCTCCATCGCGAAGAGCTTGTCTCCCGCGCCCGTGGCCTCGATGGTCAGGGTGTTGCGCCCTACATCGACGATCTTCGCCCTGAAGACGTTGGCTATCTCGATGACCTCGTGACGGCGATCGGGAGGCGCGTTCACCTTGTAGAGAACGAGTTCCCGATCGATCATGTCCTTCGGATCGAGGTCCTGGATCTTGATGACGTTGATCAGCTTGTGCAGCTGCTTCGTGATCTGCTCGAGCGGAGTGTCCTCCGCGCTCACCACGAGCGTGATGCGCGAGAGCGACGGGTCCTCCGTGACGCCGACCGCGAGCGAGTCGATGTTGAACCCGCGCCGGGAGAACAGCGACGTGACCCGTGTGAGCACGCCGGGCTTGTTCTCCACCAGCACGGAGAGTGTGTGCTTCATCTACTCCCACACCTCCTCTAGCAGCTCGCCGTCGAGCATCTCCGAGACGGGACCGCCGGGTATCCCGCCCAGCATCTCGTCGATGGAGCCCCCTGGAGCGACCATCGGGTAGACGCACTCCTCCGGCGTGACGCGGAAGTCCACCAGCGCCGGACCGTCATGGTCGAACGCCGCGACGAGCGCGGCGTCGATCCCGCCGGGGTCCGTGACCCGGCTCCCGTGCCACCCGTACGCCTCGGCGAGCTTCACGAAGTCCGGGCAGTCCGGCAGGACCGAGGAGGCGTAGCGGCGGTCGTAGAAGAGTTCCTGCCACTGGCGGACCATCCCGAGGAACCCGTTGTTGAGCAGCACAACCTTCACCGGCAACTTCTCGATGGACGCTGTCGCCATCTCCTGGCTGTTCATCTGGATCGAGCCGTCGCCCGCGATGTCGACGACGAGGTAGCCGGGCCGCCCCAACTGCGCACCGATCGCCGCCGGCAAGCCGAAGCCCATCGTGCCGAGGCCTCCAGAGGAGACCCAGGTCCGCGGTTCGCGGATCCGCATGTACTGACATGCCCACATCTGGTTCTGCCCGACCTCCGTGCACACCACGGTCGGCCGGTCCTTCGTCAGCTCGCGCACGCGCTCGACCACGAGCTCGGGCATGACGAGCTCGTCGGACGGGTGGTAGTGGAACGGGTAGCGCGCGCGCCAGTCGTCGATGAGGCGCATCCACGCCTCGGTCCTCGGCTCGGCGCCCATCTTGCGCAACTCCGCGACTATCGCGGCGAGCACGTTGCGCGCGTCGCCGACGATCGGCACGTCGACGGGACGGTTCTTGCCGATCTCGGCCGGGTCGATGTCGACGTGGATGACCTTGGCCTTCGTCGCGAACGTCGCGAGCTTGCCGGTCACGCGGTCGTCGAAGCGCACGCCGACTGCGATGAGCAGGTCGGTCTCCGTGATGGCGTAGTTCGTGTACTTGCCCCCGTGCATGCCGGGCATCCCTACGAAGAGGTGATGATCCTCAGGGAAGACGCCCTTGCCCATGAGCGTGGTGACGACGGGGAGCTGCATGAGCTCGGCGAGCTCCTTGAGCTCCTTCCATCCCTCGGAGGAGAGCACGCCCCCGCCGGCGTAGAGAAGCGGCTTGCGCGCTCTCGCGATGAGCTGGGCGGCCTGCTTGATCTGCTTCGCGTGGCCCTTGTACGTCGGCTTGAAGCCCGGCAGGTTCACGGACTCGGGATGGTGGTACGACAGCTCGCCCTTGCTCACGTCGACCGGGAGGTCGACCAACACGGGGCCCGGACGTCCCGTCGTGGCGATGTGGAACGCCTCCGCGATCACGTCGGGCAGGTCCGCGGGATCCTTGACGAGGTAGTTGTGCTTGGTGACGGGGATCGTGATCCCCGTGATGTCGGACTCCTGGAAGGCGTCCGTGCCGATGACGTGCGTCGCCACCTGCGCGGTGATGACCACGAGCGGGATGGAGTCCATGTACGCGTTCGCGATGCCGGTGACCGTGTTCGTCGCGCCGGGACCGCTCGTCACGATGCCCACACCCGGCGACCCGGTGACGCGCGCGTAGCCGTCGGCGGCGTGTATCGCGCCCTGCTCGTGCCGCGGCAGGACACTGCGGATAGCCTTCGAGTCGTAGAGCGCGTCGAAGATCGGCAGCGCAACGCCTCCCGGGTACCCGAAGAGGACCTCGACCCCCTCCTGCTCCAGCGAGCGGACCAGGGCCTGCGCGCCCGTCATCCTCATGACACCACCGCCCCTTCATCGGCGCTTCCGACCGTACGCGCGTAGCGCGCCAGATAGCCCGACGTGACGCTGGGCTCCGGCGCCGTCCAATCGCGCCGGCGCATCGCCAGACGCTCCTCCGTGACCTCGAGGGTGATCGTACCCGCGTCGATGTCGATGGTGATGTCGTCACCCTCCTCGACCAGCGCGATCGGGCCGCCATCGGCCGCTTCCGGGCAGACGTGACCGACGGCCGGCCCCTTCGTGGCGCCGGAGAACCGTCCGTCCGTCACGAGCGCGACCGACGACGAGAGCCCCATGCCGGAGATGGCCGCCGTCGGCGTGAGCATCTCGCGCATACCGGGGCCGCCCTTCGGACCTTCGTATCGGATGACGACGACGTCACCCTCGACGATGCGCTTGCCGAGGATCGCCTCGACAGCCGCGTCCTCGGAATCGAATACGCGCGCCGGACCGGTGTGCCGTCGCATCTCGGGACCGACGGCCGACTGCTTGATGACGGCGCCGGCGGGCGCAAGGTTGCCGCGCAGCACGCGCAGACCACCCTCGGGATAATACGGGTCTTCCAGCGTGCGGATGACCGCCCCGTCCGCAGCGGGGGCCGCGGCCGCGGTCCTGCCGATGTCGTCTCCGGTGACCGTCATCGCGCCCCGGCGCACGAGCCCGGCACGGTCGAGCTCGCGCAGGATGGCGGGAACGCCGCCGACCGCGTACAGGTCCTGCATGTGGTACTCGCTCGCAGGGGAGACGCGCACGAGGTTCGGCGTCGCGGCGCTCACGGCGGACCAGTCGTCGAGCGTGACCGGACAGCCCGCCTCGCTAGCTATCGCCGTGAGGTGGAGCACCGTGTTGCTCGACCCGCCGAACGCCATGTCGAGCGTCATCGCGTTGCGCACCGCGTCGGCGGTCATGATCGAGCGGGCCGTGACACCCCTCTCGAGCAGCCGCATCACGGCCATGCCGGCCCGCTTCGCGAGCCGGATCCTCTCGGAGTAGACCGCGGGGACCGTGCCGTTGCCCGGCAGCCCCATGCCGATCGCCTCGGTCAGGCAGTTCATCGAGTTCGCGGTGAAGAGACCGGCGCAGCTCCCGCACGTCGGGCAGGCCGCGTCCTCGAGTTCCGCCATGTCCAGTTCGCTCATCTCGCCCGCGCGCACCTTGCCGACAGCGGTGAAGACCGTGTCGAGATCGACGTCCCTCCCGCGGAAGCGCCCGGCGAGCATCGGGCCGCCGGAGACGACGACCGTCGGCAGGTCGAGGCGAGCGGCGGCCATCAGCATCCCGGGAACCACCTTGTCGCAGTTCGGGATGAGGACCACCGCATCGAACGCGTGAGCCGCGACGGCGAGCTCGACCGAATCCGCGATCACCTCGCGGCTCGGCAGCGAGTAGCGCATGCCCTCGTGGTTCATCGCGATGCCGTCGCAGATGCCGATCGTGGACAGCTCGAGCGGCGTTCCGCCCGCGATGCGCACGCCGGTCTTCACGGCGTCGGCGATGGCGTCGAGTTGCAGGTGGCCCGGGATGACCTCGTTGGCCGAGGAGACGACGGCGACGAGCGGCCGGGCTATCTCCTCGTCGATAAGACCGTCGGCCTTGAGCAGGCTACGGTGTGGTGCCTTGGCCAGGCCCGTCTTCATGCGGTCGCTGCGCAGCTCCATATGCCCTCCTCACGGGCCGGGGCCGCCGCTTCGCGCCGCACGAGCGGATGCGGTGTCGATCTTTGGTGGCGGGGAGAGACGAAAGGACCGCGGTGCGCGCTTCGCCCCTCCCAGGGACGAGAACGACTGCTCCCGCGGTACCACCCCGCTTGACGCGCCCGAAAAAGCGCGTCCACTCGTACGGCAGGTAACGGATGCCACCGACCCGGCCTACTGGTCCCGGCTCCCCGCGGAGGTCGTCCGCGATGGGGCTTGCCGGTACGTTCTTCCGGGTGGCTCGGGGGCCAGATTCGAAGCATCCCATGCCGGGTTCCCACCGTCCCCGGCTCTCTGTGGAAGGGATTGGCCTCTACTACTCCCCGTCGACGCCACTCACTCTATGGATGTTGAGAGCGGAGTATACCCCTGCTGGATGGACGAGGCAAACGCGCGTCAGAGTCCCGCTTGCGGAACGACGAGCCGCACGCCCGTGCCGTCGGGAGCGCAGCTCAAGAGGTCCGTCCGCTGTCCTTGGAACGCGTTGCCCTCGATGAAGTAGAGCCGCGAGCCGTCCGACGACCAGCACAGCGGGTAGCCGTCGCGGCGCAGCGAGACGGTACGCAGCCCGGTCCCGTCGGCGCGCACGACCATCACACGCGAGTACCCATCGTCTCCGACCGCGGCGAACGAGATCCTGGCGCCGTCGGGCGAACGGCAGAGGCTGGCGTAGGCGTAAGCGGCAGGGTCCGCGGGAGGACCGACGAGCCTGCGCGCGTCCGTGCCGTCGAGCGCGAGCGACCAGACGCCGGCGGGCGTCGAGCCTTCGGCCGAAGGCTCGTTGGCGACGAAGATCCGCGTGTTCGAGACCGCGACGTCCATAGCGGCGCCGGGCGCGTGCAGGATACGGGAGACGGAACCACCGATCGAGACGAGGACCGCGTCATCCGTCGCGAGCGCGACGAGAACGTTCCCGTCGGGCGAGAGCGCCGGCGCCGAGCCGACACCCAAGACGGTCGAGCCCGTGCCGTCCCTGCGCACGCGCGTGATCGTGGGTCCGTCCGGGGAGCTGAAGACGACGCTCGCGCCGTCCGGCGCCCAGACGGGGCGGTCCGGCCGGGCCCGGCCGAGTGTCCGGGACAGCCCGGTCATCACGTCGACGATGACGAGCGGGCCGCCCTGTCCGTCGACGAACGCGATGGCGGCGCCGTCCGGGGATATCGCGAAGGGCCCGTCCGAGGAGCGCCGCACGACACGGATATGCCTGCCGTCCTCGTCGGCGACCCACAGCGCGCCGGACCGGCGGAACGCGACTCGCGGCACCGCCGCCACCGTCGAAGCGGCCGCCCCGGGAACGGTCGGGAGCGCGGACGGACTCGATGCAGACGAGCCGGAGGCGGGCGTGCTCGTGGTCGCGGTGGCCGGGATGTACGCTCCGGGAGTCGGTTCGGCCGACGGCCGCGGACCTCCACGGCGGGCGTCCGCGGCGAAGAGCACCGACGCTACGACGATCCCGAGGACGCTCACCACGGCCAGACTCAGGCCGGCGATGGCGAGAGCGCCGAGCCGCCGCTGCGGCACGGGCCGCAGTTCGGGTGCCCCGTCGAGCGCCCCTCGGCTCTCGTCCTCTTCCACTTCGTCCTCTCGTCCGCGCGTTACCTCTAAAGTGCCGCGATCACGGCATCGGCGTACGCGGAAGTGCCGATGCTTCCTGCGGTGCTCCCCGTGTTGGTGCGCTTGATGTCGTACGTGACCGACGTCCCAGCCGCGAGCACGGTCCTCACGGCACAGAGCACACGGTCCGCGGCGTCCTTCTCGCCGAGATGCCTCAGCATGAGGACGGCGGAGAGGATCTCGGCCGTCGGGTTGGCGACGTCCTGGCCTGTGTACTTGGGCGCCGAACCGTGGACCGGCTCGAACACCGCGCACTCGGAGCCGATGTTCGCGCCCGGGGCGATGCCGAGCCCGCCGATGAGGCCCGCGGCGAGATCGGAGACGATGTCGCCGTAGAGGTTGGGCAGCACCAGGACGTCCCAGCGCTTCGGCTGGAGCACGAGCTGCATGCACGTCGCGTCGACGATGTAGTCCTCGAACTCGATGCCGCTGTCCGCGTATCCCGCGGCGACCTCCCGCGCGACCTTCAGGAACAGCCCGTCGGAGTGCTTCAGGATGTTCGCCTTATGGATGGCCGAGACCTTCTTGCGCCCGTTGGAGATGGCGTACTCGAAGGCGTACTCCACGATCCGGCGCGAGGCGGTCACCGAGATGGGCTTGAGCGAGATGCCGGAGTCCGGGCGGATCGTTCCGGCGCCCTGCTCGGCGACCCACGCGATGAGCTCGGCGGCGGCGGCACTCCCCTGCTCGAACTCGATGCCCGCGTAGAGGTCCTCGGTGTTCTCGCGAACGATCACGATGTCGATATCGTCGTAGCGCGCCCCGGTGCCCGGTATCGAGAAGGAGGGACGCAGGCAGACGTACAGGTCCAGCTCCTTGCGCAGTGCGACGTTCACGCTGCGGAAGCCGCTGCCGACGGGCGTCGTTATCGGCCCCTTGATGGCTACCTTGTTGCGCCGGATCGACTCGAGCACGTGCTCGGGAAGAGGCGTGCCGTACTTCTCCATGACATCGGCACCGGCTTCGACCGGCTCCCACGTGATATCCACGCCGGTAGCCTCGACCACACGCCGCATGGCGTGCGTGATCTCCGGTCCGATGCCGTCGCCGGGGATGAGTGTGATGGTGTGCTTCGCCAACGCTGCCTGCCTCCGTCGTGTGCCGTCGCGTCATGCGAGTGTACGACGACGCGGCGGCGCCTCGCCAGACGGTAGGGACCTACCCCGAGGCGCGATGGGCGAGCAGCACCACGCGCTGAGCCCGCCGGCGGACGAGCGATCGCGGATGGTTGGCGTCCGCTTCGACCACCGAGGCGGCGGCACGCTTTATCTCGGGTGATGCCGCCCCTTCGCACAGCAGGACGAGGCCGCCGAGCATCGCGGGGTACTCCGGATCGCCGTGGTAGCAGCGGAGCGCCTCGTCGAGCAAGGGCCACACCTTGCCGGCGCGGTTCGCGGTCGTCGCTCCCAGGGCGGCGAGCATGCGGAAACCGGCGGCGCGCACGACGCCGGACGAAGCGTCGTGGAGCGCGAGACTCGCCGACGCGACCGCCTTCTCCACCCCGCGCGGGTCGAAGGGCACGAGCGCCTCGAGCGCGCCCAGGACCTCCCAGCGAGTCTGCGGCTCGGGACGTTCCAGGGCGTCGATGAGCTCGGCGACGTGGGGCTTGAGGACGGCGGGAGCGATCAGTGCGACCTCGTGTACCGCCCCTGCGGCGCGGATGCGTTCGTGACGCTCCTCCTGAGCGAGGAGGGCGATCAGCGAAGCGAGCGACGCGGGATCCTCGACGGCAAGACGCGCGACCTCGGCCTTGTCCACCTCGGGGGCCTGTTTCGCGGACTTGGTCACAGCCTTGGCCACGACGTGTACCCTCCCTCCGGTCGCGCGAGCGACCGTCCGATGTGTCCGGGGAAGCGGATCCCCATGCTCTCTAGAAGTGTTCCACAAACCTGGGACGGGTGTACAAGTCCTCACTCACTTCTCGCGCTTCGCCCTGCGGGGGCGATACGGCATGTTCATGTACAGGTCACCTCGTTCGAGCTCGGCCAGCATCTGCCGGAGACGGCCCTGCCGCGTCTCTTCGCGTCTCGCGCGCGTGATCCAGCCGATGTAGTCGTTGCGCTGATAGGGCGGCCTTTCCAGATAAGCTCCGGCGAGACCTTCCCGATCGAGCGCCTCCTGCACGTATCCCGGCATCGGATACCTGGGTCTTCCTGGCACACCCGCCGACACCGGGACGCGCCGCCTCGCCTGGGCCATCCGCCTCACCCCTCCCGCCGAGTATACCGCGCCCCCGAAAGGAAGAGCCGGACGATCCCGAAGGATCGCCCGGCTCTCGGAAGTCCTGGCCTGCGACTAGATCGCGCGCACTGCCGTGGCCTGCTGCTTGCCGTTCTGGCCTGTGGCCTCCGTGAAGGAGACGGCCTGACCCTCGTCGAGGCTCTTGAAGCCCTCGCTCTGGATCTCGGAGAAGTGGACGAACAGGTCGTCGCCACCATCCCGCTCGATGAAGCCGTAACCCTTGTCAGCGTTGAACCACTTGACCTTGCCTTCTGCCATTCAAACCCATCCTCTCGCCCCAACGGGGCAAAACAAAACGACGTGACTGCCGCCAGAATGCGGTGTGTCACGTCGCAATCCATACGAGCCCCTACGGCCCGCCTGAGGGCAGTATAGCACGTCTCGCGCGAAAAGCGGAACGGGGGTCCGCCAGAGCATGCTCCTTCTGTGCGACCATGGAGCAGGCGGGCGATGGAGGGGGACTTCCGTGAGGGGCCGCATCATCGTGGTCGACGACGAACCGGCCATTCTCGAGGTGGTGAGGCTCAACCTCGAGGCCGAGGGGTACGAGGTGGTCGCGGCCGCCGATGCCGCGAGCGCCCTCCGGGCATTGGACGAGCACCCATGTGTCCTCGCCGTGCTCGACGTCATGCTTCCCGACATGGACGGCATCGAACTCGCCCGTCGCCTGCGGGACCGCTCCGACATCCCGATCGTGATGCTCTCCGCTCGAGACTCCGACATCGACAAGGCGGTCGGTCTCGGAGTCGGCGCCGACGATTACGTCACGAAACCGTTCAGCCCGATCGAGCTCGTCGCCCGCGTCAAGGCGCACCTCCGCCGCTACGAGGCGGCGAGCACTCCGAACGGCTCCTCGGGCGAGACGATCGAGGTCGGACCGGTCCGGATGGACCTCGCCCGTCATCGCGCGACGGTCTGCGGTGTCGAGGTCGAGCTGACCGCGAAGGAGTTCGACATCCTGCGCCTTCTCGCCGAGAACCCTGGGCGCGTGTACACGAAAGCGCAGATCTACGAGGGCGTATGGGGCGAGGACGCGTTCGGTGACCTCGCCACCGTGCAGGTGCATGTGCGGCGCCTGCGCACGAAGATCGAGGAGCATCCCGAGGACCCCGCCCTCATCACGACCGTCTGGGGCATCGGGTACCGGTTAGAGGAGGGCACTGCGAGATGACGTGGCCGCTCTTGCTGGCGATCGCTGCGGCGCTCGTCGCGGCCTTCTCGGCCGGACTGGCGGTCGGGCTACTGCGGACACGCGCGCGCATGCGGCGTGTCTCCGAAGGCATCGCTGAGCTGGCCGCCGGCAACCTCGCTCATCGGATCATCCTGCCCGGAGGCGACGAGGCCGCGTGTATGGCCGAGGACGTCAACCGGCTGGCCGACGCGATCCAGGTCGAGCGCGAGGCCGCATCCTCCTGCGACGCGTCGCGGCGGCTGCTGCTCGCCAACGTCTCGCACGACCTGCGCACGCCGATCACGTCGATCGCCGGCTACGTGGACGCGCTGCAGCGCGGCCTCGGCGACGAGCCCGACCGCTACCTCGCCGTCATCGGCGCGAAAGCCGACGAACTCGCGCAGCTCACCGACGACCTCTTCTACGAGGCGCGTCTCGATGCGGGCGACCTCACGCTGAAGCGCTCGCGACTCGACCTCGCCGAGGCCGTGCGCCGCTCCGTGCTCGGGTTCGAGCCGCAGCTCGTCGGCATGGGCGTGCGCGTGGACGTCGACATACCCGAGGATCCCTGCTTCGTCGAGGCGGACCCCTCAGCCGTGACCCGGATCCTGTCGAACCTCGTCGCGAACGGCGTCCGGCACGGCGAAGGCATGACCGCGTTCTCGGTCGCGATGCTGAGCCTCGACGCCGACCACGTCGTGCGCGTCGGCAACGACGGCCCGCGGCTCCCCGAAGACGCGAGCCACCTGTTCGAGCGCGGCGCTACCGGCACCGGGGGCGGTGCCGGCCTCGGCCTGTCGATCGCGCGCGAGCTCGCCGAACGCATGGGAGCGACCGTCGTCGCGGAGAACACCTCCGAGGGAGGTGTCGCCTTCACGCTCACGTTCCCGAAGGCGCCGAGGAGCGAGTTCAGCGGATCGTAAGGTTCACGCAAGACCTCCTTCAGGCGCCTGCTGCATCATGAGAGCGGGAGGAAGGTGAACGCCGATGAACGGGAACGGCGGCAGCGGCGAAATCGTCATCCGCACCGAGGGACTGACCAAGCGCTACAGGGATGTCCTGGCGGTCGACGGCCTCGCGCTCACGGTCCACCGAGGAGAGGTCTACGCGTTCCTCGGCCGGAACGGTGCGGGCAAGACGACCACGATCCGCATGATGCTCGCGCTCGCGAAGCCCGACGCGGGCTTCGTCGAGATCCTCGGCATCCGGATGCGGCCCAACACCGTGCGCGCCTTCGAGCGGATCGGGTCGATGGTGGAGACACCCGGAGCCTACGGGAACCTGACCGTGCGCGAGAACCTCGACATGCAGCGCGACCTGCTCGGTCTTCGGCGCACGCACTGGGTCGACGAGGTCATCGAGATGTGCGACCTCGGCCAGTACCTCGACAGACGGGCGGGCACACTCTCTCTCGGCAACAAGCAGCGCCTGGGACTCGGCCGCGCGCTCCTTCACAAGCCCGAGATCCTCATCCTCGACGAGCCGACCAACGGGCTCGACCCGGTCGGCATCGCCGACATCCGCAACATCCTCAAGCAGCTCGCTTCCGAGCGGGGCATCACCGTGTTCCTTTCGAGCCACATCCTCTCCGAGGTCCAGCAACTCGCCACCCGCATCGGCATCATCCACGGGGGGCGCCTGATCGAGGAGATCGGCTACGACGAGCTGCGGCAGCGCAACCGCGAGTTCCTCGAGTTCACGGTCACCGACGCGAAGCGCGCCGCCTGGGTGCTCGAGGAGAGGTGCGGCGTGACGGACTTCGCCGTGCGCGAGGAGGGCGCGGTGCGAGTCTACCGGGAGTTCGAGCGCTCCGACGAGTTCAATCGCGCGCTCGTTGAGGCAGGCGTCGGGATCTCCGCCATGCGCATGTCCGAGGAGAACCTCGAGGACCACTTCGTTAAGCTCACGGGCGGTTCCGACACCGAGGAACCGCCGCAGCCGGCACACAGGGGGAAGCGGGGGTGGCGGCGATGATGCGCGCGCTGGCGGCCGAGTTCGGGAAGCTCAAGCACTCGCGCATGCCCCTGTGGACCGCTCTGGCGGTGCTCGGCTACGAGGCGATCAACCTGGCCCTGATGCCGGTGATGAAGGACCCGGCCACCGTCGCTAAGATGGCCTCAGCCGGCGGAGGCTTCGGCAAGGCGCTCGCGACGGGCATGTACGCGCCGACGTGGGAGAACTTCCTGCGCTTCGGCGCGCAGGGGATCTCCGGGGCCTGGGGGCTGTACCTGTTCGGGCTCGCCGCCGCCTATCTGTTCGGGCGGGAGTCCCGGGAGGGCACCGCGGGCACCATGCTCACACTGCCGGTGCGGCGGGAGTACTTCGTGGTGGCGAAGATGACGGTGCTCGCCGTGTGGGCTCTCGGTCTCACGCTGCTCTCCTCTGTGCTTCACGTCGGCGTCGTAGCACTGATCGGTGCGGATGGGTTCGCGTGGGCGCACGTGGCGAAGAGCCTCGCCGACACCCTCACGGTAGCGCTCCTCGTCTACCTCACGATGCCGTTGGTCGCATGGTTCGCCCTGCTCGGGAGGGGCTACCTGCCCCCGATGCTGTTCTGCGTCGCGATGAACATGACGGGCATGGCGCTCGTGCAGACCAGCGACCTGTCGAGCTACTTCCCGTGGAGCATGCCGGTGAACTTCATCGGAGCGTCGTGGATGCCGGTGCCACCGTCCCCACTCGTCGCCGGCTCATGGGCGGTCGCCGCGGTGTGCTTCGCCGCAGGGCTCGCCCTGGTGATGTGGCGGGCGGACCGCGTGGATGCGGCACGGTAGGGATAGACGATGCTTCGTGCGCTCAAAGCCGAAGCGCTGAAGCTCAAGCGGTCGACCATGCCGCTGTGGACGGCGTTGACCGTGGTCTTGGCTCCCTCGTCGATCGTGCTCTCTCTCGTGTCGGTCGAGGGCGGCTTCGAGCGCACGACGTCCGCGTACTTCCTACAGGTCGGCCCCGGACTGCTCGCCAACTACGAAGGCGTCATGCTCTTCGGCCTCGTGGCCGCGTACCTGTTCGGACGGGAGTATTCCGAAGGGACCGCGAAGCACATGCTCACGCTCCCTATCCGGCGGGAGTACTTCGTGGTCGCGAAGGTGACGCTGCTCGCCGTGTGGGTACTCCTGCTGACGCTGCTGGCCGTGGCCGTCCAAGTGGCTTACGCGGCGATCCTCGGCCTGAAGGGGTTCGCGTGGGCGCACGTGGGCACCTGCCTCACCGACAGTCTGACGGTCGCACTGCTGATCTTCCTCACGCTCCCCATCGTCGCGCTGTTAGCAATGCTCGGCGAGGGCTACCTGCAGCCGATGATCTTCTCGGGCGTGATGGCGACCGCGGGGATGTCGCTCGCCTTCGCAGGATGGGAGCGATGGTTCCCGTGGGCGATGCCCGTCGGCGCCGCCGGCATCGTGCTCGGGCCGCCGATCGAGGTGCGCCCCCTCGTGCCCGCATCGTGGGCGATAGCGTTCGCGACCTTCGCGGTCGGGCTCGCAGCCGTCATCTGGTACGTCGATAACGCCGACAACACCGAGTGAGCGGCGTCGGTCGCCGCCGGATCCGGACGACTACAACCCGAAACCGCCGTGCTTCTTGAAGTGCTCGACGAGCCCGCCGTCGGCGAGCAGCTGCGCCATGACCGGCGGCAGCGGCGGGAACGGGATGTCGATCCCCTTCGTCACGTCGCGCACCACCCCCGACGCCAGGTCGAGCTCGAGCTCGTCCCCGTGGTCGATGAGGTCGGTGTCGCACTCCACGACCGGCAGGCCGGTGTTGATGGCGTTGCGATAGAAGATGCGAGCGAAGCTCTTGGCGAGCACCGCCTTCGTGTTGGAGTGGATGAGCACGAGCGGCGCCTGCTCCCGGCTCGAGCCCATCCCGAAGTTCGAGCCCGCCACGAGGAAGCCACCGTCCGGCTTGACCTTGGCGTGGTACTCGGGGTCGAGCTCCTCCATGGCATGGACCGCCATGGCCTCCATGTCGGCGGACTTGAACTTGTACTTGCCCGAGATGATGTAGTCGGTGTTGACGTCGTCGCCGAACTTGAACGCGCGGGCGGAAAGCGTCATCGGGCGTCCCCTCCAGCGAAGTGCTTGCGCGGGTCGGTGATACGGCCCTCGATGACGGAAGCGGCCACGGTGGCCGGGCTGCCCAGGTAGACGAAGGCGTTGCTGTTGCCCATGCGGCCCTTGAAGTTGCGGTTCGCCGTCGAGATGACGTTCTCGCCGTCGGACGGCACGCCGTTGTGAGTGCCGACGCACGGCCCGCACCCGGGCGTGACGACCGCGGCGCCCGCCTCCACGAGTGTGCGGATGTGCCCCGCCTCCATCGCGTCGAGGTAGACCTGCCGGCTCGCCGGGGCGACGATGAAGCGCACGTCGGGATGGACCCGCTTCCCGGCGAGGATCCGCGCGGCGATGGCGAGGTCCTCGAGACGCCCGTTCGTGCACGTGCCGAGGAATCCCTGCTGGATCTCAGTACCCTCGACCTCGCCGATCGCGACGGCATCGTCGACGCTGTGCGGCTTCGCGATCATCGGCGTGAGCGCCGACGCGTCGATCGCGATCGTGGAGACGTAGACGGCGTCCGCGTCCGGGTCGACCGGACGCAGGGAGCGCGGAGAGCGGCCCTCGTACCAGGCGAGCGTCTTCGCGTCGGCGCGCATGAGGCCCGCCTTCGCGCCGACCTCGATCGCCATGTTGGAGATGGTCATGCGGGCCTCGACGGAGAGCGCGTCGATGACCGGGCCGTCGAACTCCAGAGCCTTGTACGTCGCGCCGTCGGCGCCGATGAGACCGGCGATGTGCAGGATGAGGTCCTTGCTGAACACGCCATCCGGAAGAGCGCCCGTGACCGTGAAGCGCATCGTCTCCGGCACCTTGAACCACAGCTTGCCCGCGGCCATCGCCGCGGCGCCGTCGGTCGAGCCGACGCCCGTGGAGAAGACGTTGAGCGCGCCGTAGGTGCAGGTGTGGCTGTCGCAGCCGACCATGAGGTCGCCCGGCACGACGTGCCCCTGCTCCGGGATCAGCTGGTGGCAGACGCCGCACCCGATGTCGTAGACCTTCGCGCCGGTCCTCTTGCCGAAGTCGCGCATGATCGTGTGGAGCGCGCTCACGCCTTCGAGCGGGCTCGGCGAGCTGTGGTCGATGACGAGGGCGACCTTCTCTGGGTCGAAGACGCGCTCGACGCCCATCCGCTCGAGCGCTCGGATGGCGAGCGGGGACGTGCCGTCCTGCCCCATGACGAAGTCGACGTCCGCGACGACTATGTCGCCCGCGCGAACGTCCGTGCCGGAGTGTGCCGAGAATATCTTCTCGGCGATGGTCTTACCGGGGATGACGACCACGCCCTCTCGAAAGGAGCTCAGGCCTTCGCCGCCTTCGCGGCCTTCGCCTTCTCCGCCTGCATGTCCTTGTAGATGTAGATGAGCTCCTTGTCGAAGAGCGACCGCTTGAGCTCGACGGCCATCTGGCGCACCCGGGTCAGCATATCGGCCGCCTCCTCGGGTGTCAGCTCGAGACCGTACTCGGAGAACTTGAGCAGGATCGCCTTCGAACCGGAGTGCTTGCCGACGACGATCTGCCGCACGAGCCCGACCTCGTCGGGGCTGAAGACCTCGTACGTCTTCGGGTTCTTGATGACGCCGTCCGCGTGGATGCCGCTCTCGTGGGCGAACATGCCCGTCCCGATGATCGACTTCCAGACGGGGACCGTGCGCCCGGCGGCGGCCGCGACGTACTCGCCGAGCTCGCGGAAGCGCTTCGTGTCGAACGGCAGCTCGAGGTCCTCGATGTACTTGAGCGACATGATGACCTCCTCGAGCGCGGCGTTGCCCGCCCGCTCGCCGAGGCCTCCGACCGTCGTGTTGACCCACGTCGCGCCGCCGTGGATGCCTGCGAGAGCGTTCGCGACGGCCATGCCGAAGTCGTTGTGCGTGTGCATCTCGATCTCGATGCCGGTCTCCTCGCGCACGTGCTTGATGAGCGAGTACGTGCGGAACGGCTCCATCACCCCGATGGTGTCGCAGAAGCGCAGGCGGTCGGCGCCCTCCTCCTTCGCGGCTCTCGCGTAGTCACAAAGGAAGCCGATCTCCGTGCGGGACGCATCCTCGGCGTTTACCGAGATGTAGACGTCGGGCTTGATCGACTTCGCGTGGGCCACGCAGTCGCGGATGGTCTTGATGACCCACGGGCGGTCCTTCTGGAGCTTCGTCTCGATGTGTATGTCGGATGTCGCGAGCGAGATCGCGATGGCATCCACGCCGCAATCGAGGGACGTGGAGATGGCGTCCTTGTTCGCGGGGTTCCATCCGAGGACGGACGCGCGCAAACCGAGGTGGGCGATCTCCTCGATGACCGCGCGCTCGTCGCCGCCCATCGTCGGGATGCCCGCCTCGATCTGGTCGACGCCGATCTCGTCGAGAAGTCGCGCGATGCGGATCTTCTCCTTGTTGGCGAAGACGACGCCGGCGGTCTGCTCGCCGTCACGCAACGTCGTGTCGTCGATGCGGACGGTCGCGTGACCGAGCTTGCTCTCTACCGGCATGTTGTACGCGATGGTCGATTCCACGGAAGCGTTCCTCCTATCGGACCTTGCACTACCCGCATCGCGGACGGCGTCAGGCCTACCCGGTGACCGGGGTGCGGAAAGTTCGAAGCCATAGTGTACGGCACGGAGCCGAGACGCGACAATCGGTCCATGGAAGAGACGCGGACCACCGCGACCCTCGTGTGGTCGCCGGAGACGGCACGCTACGACTTCGGGGCCGGACACCCCCTCGCTCCGGTCCGCGTGACGCTCGCGGTTGCGCTCATGCGCGCGTACTCGCTGCTCGGACCCGAGGGGCCGGTCGCGGTCGTGGCGCCCCGTCCCGCGAGCCGTGACGAGCTCGCCGCGGTCCACGAGGACGCGTACCTGGAAGCGGTGCGCGAGGCCGCCGCCGACCCCGCCGGTTTCGAGCCGCGCCGCGGCGTCGGAGACGCGGACGACCCCGCCTTCCGCGGCATGGACGAAGCGGCGGCGCTCGTCGCGGGCGGCTCGATCGTCGCGCTCGAGACCGTGCTCGGCGGCGGCGCGACGAGATCCTTCGCCGTCGCGGGAGGCCTCCACCATGCGCACGCCGGGAGGGCGGCGGGCTTCTGCGTCTACAACGACCCCGCCGTCGCGATCGCGGCCGCGCTCCGGCGCGATCCAGCGCTCCGCGTCGCGTATCTCGACATCGACGCCCACCACGGCGACGGCGTGCAGGAGGCGTTCTGGGACGACCCGCGCGTCATCACCGTCTCGATCCACGAGTCGGGAGCCTACCTCTTCCCGGGGACAGGCGACGCCAGCGAGACCGGCGGCGAGAAGGCCCGCGGCAGCGCCGTCAACGTGGGGCTGCCCCCCTTCGCGGACGACGCGTGCTACGCCGCCGTCTTCGACGAGATCGTCGAGCCGGTCGTCGGCGCCTTCTCGCCCGACGTCATCGTCGCGCAACTGGGATGCGACGCGCACCACGCCGACCCGCTCACGCACCTCTCGATGACGCTGCCGGGATACCTCTCGCTCGTCGGTCGCATCGTCGCGCTCGCCGATTCCGCCTGCGCCGGCCGGCTCGCCGCGCTCGGCGGCGGCGGATACGGCGTCCTCGACATCGTGCCGCGCGCTTGGGCCGCGGCGATGGCCCGTATCGCCGATGTCGGCCTGCCGCAGGAGCTGCCCGGGGTCTGGCTCGCCGAAGCCGCCGTCCACGGGAGGGTACCGGGCGCGACCCGCCTCACCGAGGACGCGCACGAAGGGTCCGGTCAGCGCGCGGAGGCGGCGCTAGCCGAGACCCGGCGCGGCATCACCCGCACGCGCGAGGCCCTCTCGGGGCGCTGGGCGCTCTAGGAGCGGCTCACCCCGCGCGGCCGCGCTGCGCCCAGGCGGGCACGTGCTCCCAGCCGCGCCGCAACTCGCGCGCGTGTCGACGCGCGTGCAGGTCGTGCGCGCACAGCAGTGCGTGGAACGCGGGCGAGTGGTCGAGCCGCGCGGTGTGCGCGAGTTCGTGGAGGACGACGTGGCGCACGAGCGGCGCGGGAAGGAAGAGCAGCGCGCGGTTGAGGGTGACCGTCCCGGCGGCGGAACAACTCCCCCACCGCCCGCGCTGACCGCGCACGCGCACGGCCGCGCACGACATCCCGCTGTCCGCCGACGCCGTCCCCACCGCATCCCGCAGTCGGGGCCCGGCCGCCCGCTGCAGCCACCTCGCGAGAGCGTCGAGGCACGCCTGGGCATCGTCGACGGCACCCGAGACGACGATCCTCCCGTCGCGCTCGCGGACACGTACGTCGCGGGCGGCCGAGGGCGCGTACGCGACCTCCCAACGCTCGCCAGTCGCGGCGAACTCCACCTCGACGGGGAGCACGTCCGCGACCTGAGCCGTGAACACGGTGCGCCGCTCCGCCACTCGCGCCAGAGCGCGCTCGATCCACGGGCCTTGCTCGGCGAGGACGGCGGGCACGCGGGAGAGCGGGAAGCGCGGCGGCACGACGACCACGAGCCCCTCGCGGGAGGTCACCTTGAGTCGCACGCGTCGCGCCCTGAGGCTGACGCGGACCGTGTGCTCGGGAAGCGTCACGTCAGCGTGCGGAGACGTACCGGTACGACGACCACGTGGACGTGTACGCCGCGCCGGTGAAGTAGGCCCTCACGCGCCACGTCCCCGTGTACGGGAGCGAGACGTAGACGGCGCAACGCGCGACACCGCTCGAGTTCGTGCCGTACGCCCACACGGTCTTGCGCAAGACCCAATGACCGCTCTGGTAGCGGTACCAGTAGAGCCGGACCGCGCTCCTCGCCCTGGCGGGAACGGCCGGGCGCAGGTCGGTGTAGGCGCGGAACAGGACGCCGTGCCTGGGCGTCGACGGAGCGACCGGGGTCGTGAGTGAGACCTTCGGCGTGACGGCGACCGCCACGCTGGTACCGGTGAGGAAGACGTCGCTCCCAGCGAACACGGCGCGATACCAGGTGCGGGACGACGGCCTGACCCGCGTCGAGAAGTAGCCGCCGATCGAGGACGTCTGCAGCGTCGTCACCGTCGACCACCTGACGCGGTCGGCCGACGACTCCACCCGCACGGGCATCGCCGCGAGGGCCGTCCCGGACGTGTCGTGGAGCGTCCCCGAGAGCGTGACGTACGCGGCGTACGACGGCGCCGCGCTCGAGACCGAGAGTGTCAGCGTGGTGCCGACGGACACGACCAGCCCTAGGTCGTCGACGTGTACGGCATAAGACCCGCCCGCCTCGAAGTCGTCGACGTTCAGCAGGTAGTAGACGCCGTCGGCGGGTGCGGTCCACGTGATCGAGGAAGAACGGTCGACGCCGACGTCCACGTCGTCCGAACCGGAGAGGACGGTCGTGCGGTCGCCGGCCAGAAGTGTGAGGACGGTGTCGGCGCCGCCGAACACCTCGGTCCACACGTGATAGCGATGCCCTGCGGAAGCCTCGAACGAGACCGCATCGGTCTCCCCGATGGGTGCGCTCGTGTGCTGCGCGACGGTACCCGCTACCTGAGGCTTCGCCTCCGCGAGGGAGTCGTCGGACTCGTAGGCGTCACGTGGCACCGTGGCGGTGAGCGACTCGGGGACCTGCAGCCTGCCCCATCCATAGGCGGGGTCCCAACCTGGATCGCCGAGATCGAGAGCCGAGCGGCACAGTTCGTCCCGGACCTCCGCCGAGGACGAGTCCGGTCGCACGGACCGCACGAGGGCAGCGGCGCCCGAGACGAACGGCGTCGCCATCGACGTCCCGAACTTGATCCCGTACGTGCTTCCCGACGCCAAGGTCCAGTTGGTCGAGTAGATACTCTCGCCTGGGGCGACCAGATCCACCCCGGAGCCATGGTTCGAATACGAGGAGACCACGTCAGCCGAGCTGCTCGAGCCGATGCCGAGGACGCCGTACTCGCTGGCGGGATAGAGCACCGACTGTGCTCCCTCGTTGCCGGCAGCCGCGACGAGCACGACCTGTCGGCTGAGCGCGTACTGGACAGCACCCCGCACGGGATCGTCCACGCTGTGGTCTCCGCCGAGGCTCATGTTGATGACGTCTGCGCCGTGATCCGCCGCGTAGCGGATCGCCTGAGCCAGCGCGAAGGTATCACCGACCGCCTGATCGGTGAGCCGGTCGTAGCGCAGCACGCGCAGCGGCATGATCTTGACGGTGGGCGCGACGCCGGCGACACCGACCCCGTTGTCCGTCGTCGCGGCGATGATCCCCGCGACGTGCGTCCCGTGGCCGAAGTCGTCCTGCGGCACCGTGTCGTGATCCATGAAGTCGTATCCGGGGACGAGCCGGTCCACGAGGTCGGGATGGGTCAGGTCGACGCCCGAGTCGAGCACCGCGACGACGACGGCCGGATCCCCGGTCGTGGTGTCCCACGCCCGCGTCGCGCCGACCTTCGTCAGTCCCCACTGCTGCGGGAAAGCGGGGTCGTTCGGGAAGAAGGCGGCGACGTAGCGACGGTTGACCTGCGCGAGTGCCACGCCTGCGGCGTCGCCCAGCTGGGCCGCGAGTTCGGAGGCACTCGTACCCGCCGGCGGCTTCGCGACGAGCAACCTCGCGGCCGTTCCCGTCTCGACGACGGTCGCACCGGCGGCACGAACAGCGGCCGCGACCGTCGCGGTCGGCGTCGAGCGGTCGGGTACCACCACGACGGTCGAGCCTGCGAGCGACGCCTGCGGCACAGCGCCGGCTGCCGCCGACGAGAACGGCACCATCAGCGCGACGAGCGCCAGCACGAGCGCGAAGACGATGGGCGCGCGGGAACGCACGGGCTTCCTCCAGGCATGGTGTGGCTTCGGTCCCATCGTAACAGCAAGACGCATGCCCTAGAGCACCGGTCTCCGGATCAGGAAGCACGCGTGCGCCTTCGGATCGCGCGCGAAGTCCGGCGGCAGCATCGCCGCGGAGACGTCCTCCAAGCTCAGGCCCGCGCTCGCGAGAGCGTCCGTGTCGAGGCGGAAGCGACGACCATTCGTCGAGAAGACGAGCACGCCGTCGTTCTCGAGCAGGGACGCCGCCGCGATGACGAGTCCCGCATGGTCACGTTGGATGTCGAGCGAACCGCCCGGCATGCGCTTGCTGTTCGAGAACGTCGGCGGGTCGAGGAGGATGAGCCCGAACCGGCCTCCAGCGGCCGCCGCGTCGCGCGAGGCAGTCTCCAGCCAGGTCACGCAGTCCGCGGCGAGGGTGCGATGCCCGGGCTCGCCGAAGCCGTTGCGCGCGAGGTTGCGCCGGGCTCGTTCGAGGTACGTCTTCGAGAGGTCGACCGAGAGCGTCGACACGGCTCCACCGGCCGCCGCGCAGACACTCGCCGCGCCCGTGTACGCGAAGAGGTTGAGGAAGCGCTTCCCGCGCGCCATGTCGCGAACGAGAGCGCGCACCGGGCGATGGTCGAGGAAGAGCCCTACGTCGAGGTAGCCGGTCATGTCGACGAGGAAGCGCAGTCCGCCTTCGCTCACTTCGCGCACGGTGTGGACGCCACGAACCTCGTACTGCGACGCGCCGCGCTGGCGGCGCCTCCGCTTGAGGACCACTCGCTCGCGAGGCACATCGAGGACGCCGGGCAGCGCCGAGAGCGCTTCGTCGAGGCGGCGCGCCGCGGAGACGGGATCGATCGTGGCCGGAGCTTCGTACTCCGCCACGAGGAGCCAGACCTCGGTCTCCTCGCCGCCCTCGGGCGCCACCGTCTCGTAGCGGTCGATCGCGAGCGCGTACTCGGGCATGTCGGCGTCGTACACGCGCCAGCAGGTCACGCCCTCCTTGCGCGCCCACTTGCCCAGGCGCTTCACGTTCTTGCGGATGCGGTTCGCGAACATCTCCGCGCCGTCGGAGAGGGCTGGGGAGGGGGAGCCGCTCCTGGCCTCCGCCTCCGCCATGTGTATCTCGAAGGTCAGCAGCGTGCAACGGAGCGCGCCGTTGTAGAGGGTGCCGGTGCGCTCGGGCCGCATGCCGAATCGGCCGCCGAGCGTGGGGTCGCCCAGCAGCACGGCGGCGCGCCAGCCCGGGAAGTGGCGCTTGAACCTCTCGCCGAGCGTGGCGTAGAGCGCCTCGGCGTCGCGCTCGTCGCCGAGCCTCTCGCCATACGGCGGGTTGGCGACGACGAGTCCCGGGAGCGCGCCCTCGGGAGGCTCGAGCGCGGCGGCGTCGCCGACCGCGACGGCGACCACGCCCTCGAGTCCCGCGCGTCTCACACAGGCGCGGGCGATGTCCACCGCGCGGGCATCAGCGTCGGAGCCCGCGACGACCGGGATCGACCGCGACCCGGCTTCCCTGCGCTCGCGCGCTTCGTCGACGATCGCCTCCCAGGCCGCGACGTCGTGCCCGAGCCAGCCGGAGAAGCCCCACCGGTCGCGGAGCAGTCCCGGCGCGACGTCCCCCGCCATCCACGCGCCCTCGATCAGCAGAGTCCCCGACCCGCACACGGGGTCGACGAGCGCCCCGCCGCGCGCGGCGACCTCCGGCCAGCCCGCGCGCACGAGGATCCCGGCGGCGAGCGTCTCCTTCAGAGGAGCGCCTATCTGGACCCCCGGCTCGCGGTAGCCGCGCCTGTGCAGCGCCTCCCCCGCGAGGTCGATCGAGACCGTCGCCATGTCGTCCTGGAGGTGGAGAGAGATCCGCACGTCCGGTCGCGCGAGGTCGACGCTCGGACGCGTCCCGCAGCTGTCGCGGAACCGGTCGACGACGGCGTCCTTGACCACCTGCGCGGCGTAGCGCGTGTGCGTGAGAGCCGAACGCAGACTCGTGGCGTCGACGGCGAGCGTGCCGTCGACGTGAAGGTGGTCCTCCCACGACAGCTCCCGCACACCCTCGTAGACCGCCTCGGGCGTCGGCGCCGGGAAGGTCACCAGCGGGAGAAGGACGCGGCTCGCGACTCGGGACCACAGGCAGGCGCGGTACGCGATGTCCAGCGTCCCGGCGAACGACGCTCCAGCGCGCGCCTCGCGGACGTCATCGGCGCCGAGCGCGGAGAGCTCTTCGGCGAGGACGTGCTCGAGCCCCTTGGGCGCCGTCGCGAAGAAGGGGTGTGTCCGGGCTCCCATGCCGCTCCCCGGGGGACTCAGCTGTTCGGCCCGTGGCAGGACGGACACTTCTTCGGGTCGCGACCGTAGTGGGACTTCGCCTTCGCGTCGTGGCAACCGCGCCCGGTGCACGTCATGGCGTCCCAACCCTTGTGAGCCGACGTGAGCTTAGGCGGCGGACTCGACCCGAAGTAGACGACGACGGCGAATGCGACGGCAAGCAGCGCGAACCCGGCTATCGCCCAGACCTTGCGGGCGCGCGGCAGCGCCTGGAACTCGTCGACGACCCCCACCGCGCCGCCTACTTCTTGTCCGTGAACCCGGCGACGACGTAGGTGCCGGAGCGCTGGTCGACGCGCAGGCTCACGAGGCCGAGCTTCTCGGCGTCCTCGAGCAGCGCCGAGAACGTGCGGTAACCGTAGCTCGACTCGGAGAAGGCCGGCTGCTTGCGCTTCATGGTGTCCTTGATCAGCGAGGAGTACATGACGTCCTTGTTCTCGCGCTGCAGCGCCTGGATCGAATCGACCAGAAGCCGCATCGCGGGACGCTGCGTCTTCGGTATCGCCTCGGCGGTGACGGACGGCGCGGCCGGGCCCTTCCCGAGGTCCTCGTAGAAGATGAACTCGTCGCAACTCGCGGCCAGCAGGTCGCTCGTCGACTCCTTCATACCGAGGCCGATGACGGACTTGCCGTTCTCTTTGAGCTTCGCCACGAGAGGCGTGAAGTCGGAGTCGCCGGAGACGATCACGAACGTGTCGACGTGCTCCTTGCTCCAGCACAGGTCCATCGCGTCGACGACGAGCTGGATGTCGGCGTGGTTCTTGCCGGTCTTGCCGCGCTCGGGGATCTCCATCATCTGGATGCCGGAGTCGTGCATGATCACGCGGTACTTCTCGAAGCGGCCCCAGTCGGCGTAGGCGCGCTTGATGATGACCTTGCCCTTCTCCACGAGCCGCTCGAGGATCGCGGCCACGTCGAGCATCCCCGGATCGCCCTTCTTGCGCCGCGGCGTCCTGCCGCCGCCGTTGCCGTCGCGCTCGAAGCCGAGCGCGAGGTTCTCGAAGTCTATGAACACAGCAAGGCTGTGTGCTTCGTCAGCCATGTCGATGCCTCCCGATAGTGGTATCTCCCCATCCGACTATGACACAGGCGACGCGAGTTGACACCGCCTCCGCCGCGTCGATATCATCGGTCATACCGAACGGTATGAACAGAAAGGTGTGGGCGATGGTCAAGAAGAAGGTCGCCGTCGCGATCTCGGACCTGATCCTCGAAGGGGTCGACGAATACGCCGCCCTGGCCGGCGTGAGCCGGAGTTCCGTCATCCAAGAGGCCGCCGCCGACTACCTGACCCGTCATAAGAGCCGCGCGGAGCGCGAGCACTACCTCGCCGGCGCGAACGCCGCGTTCGAAGACATGCTGCGTTTCGCCGACGAGCGTGCGAAAGACCCGGCCTGCGCGGACGAGCCTTCGAGCCTGGAGATCCTCCGGTCCCTGCGCGGCACGTCGCACGCGCGATGACCGCGGACCCCGAGGTCTGCGTGCTCGACGCGTCCGCGGGCGTGAAGTGGTTCCGGGACGAGCCCGGCTCGAGCGAGGCGCGCAGACTTCTCCGTCGCCACATCGACGGCGAGGCGATCATCGCGGTCGACACCCTCTTCATGTACGAGGTGATGGCGGTCTGCGCGCGCGACCGGGCGCCAGAGGACGTCATGCGGGTCTGGACCGACCTGGAACACTTCAGCCTGGCGGTGGTCCCGCTCGGCGAGCGCCTGGTCGGCGCCGCCGCACAGCAGCGCTATCGGCTCGAATGCTCGCTGTATGACGCGTTCTCGGCGGGACTGGCGTCGTTGCTGAACGCAACCTTGTACTCGGCCGACGCGAAGGCCCACGGACGGTTCGAACGCGTCCGGATCCTAGACGCTTGACCGCCCGCCTTACCTGCAGTTGATGTCGAGAGCCCCGCTCGTCGTGGCGAGGTGCAGGCCGTCGGCCGGACTCGACGCGACGATGCGCCACAATCCCCGCGAGGCGAGCGTGACATCGATCTGGAACAGGCTCCGCGTCGCGTCCGCGTAGGGGGCGATCATCGTCGGCACCGTGCGCGAGTAGGTCCAGCGTCCGGTCCATCGGTAGAAACGCAGACTCACGATCCGGCTGCCGATCGGGTGCAGCGGCTTCAGATAGCCGTTCACGCGGAAGCGGCGCCCGGCGACGACGACCGACGGGGCGTACGGCCCCGCGATGTAGGGCCTCACCGTCACCGCGACCGTCGGCGAGGAGATCACGCCGGGCGCGATGAGGTTGTAGATCGCGGCGCGGTCGGGCACGGTCCTGAAGGAGAACGCTCCTTCGTCATCGGAGAGACGCCCCTCGATCACGTACCAGTGCCTGCCGGAGTCCGTCGAGCGGAAGAGGCGCACCGGCAACCCCTGCGCCGGGCCGAACTCGTCGTCCAGCGTGCCCGCGAAGACGGTGGCGTTCCCCCCGGTCACGACATTGGTGGCTGCCGTCGAGGGGGAGACAAGGTGCAGCGCCGAAGCCGACCTGTACGGGCCGACGCTGACGGTGAGCGTGTAGGCGCCCCGGCCCGAGAACGCGTAGACGTCGATCGAGTACACGCCCGCCTTCGCGGGGTTCTCCACGTAGAAGTAGAGCGCCTCGGCCGAGGTGGAGGTCCCGTTCGAGAGGGCCACACCGTAGCTGGAAGCGAGGTTCGTCGTGTCGGGCGAATGCAGGTAGATGTCGAAGTCGGTGCGCGCGGCCCCGGTGAGGGAGACGATGATCTGCTGCCCGGTGAGCAGCGGTACGGAGTGGACGTCGTGACGATCGACGCGCGCATCCAGCGTGCCCGTCACGACGACCGTCGACCCGGCGGGCAGAGGCACGCCGGGCAGCGCGTCGTCCGGTCCCGGCACGGCCGCCGCGAGGCTGCCGGACCAGAACAACGCCATCGCGACGAGCACGGCGACCATTAACATACGCGAACGTACCGACACCACCTTGTAGCTCCTTCCAGGGACATCCGTCCGATGCGGCACGGACCCTGCTAGCATAGCCCGTACCGACACGCCCGACGACCGGCTTTCAGGCAGGAGCGACGTGAGCGCGCATCGGTTCGATCTAGCGATGATGGACAGACTCGACGACCCCGAGCGCCTCGACGACCTTCGCCCCGACGTCATGTGGGCGGCGTTCGCCCTTCTCGACGCTCGCGTCCTAGTGGAGATCGGCGCCGGCACCGGCCTCATCTCCGCCGCCATCTCCGCCTTCGCGCCCGGCGCGACCGTCTACGCCGCCGACATCGCGCCCGAGATGGTCTCGCGCATGCGCGAGCGCCTCTCCCGGACCACTCTCGAGCGGGTCGTCCCCGTGCTCTGCGGCGAGACGTCGGTCCCGCTGCCCGACGGCATCGCGGACGGCGTCTTCCTCGTGAACCTCCACCACGAGCTCGACCACCCCGTTGCGGTGCTGCGCGAGGCCTTCCGGCTCCTGCAGCCGGGTGGACGGCTTCTCGCCGTCGACTGGAAGAAGGAGAAGACGCCCCACGGCCCTCCCGTGGAGGCGCGTGTCGCGCTCTCCGACATCGAGACGGACGTGGTCGCGGCCGGATTCGCCGGAGTCGAGCACCACGACGTCCTGCCCTACCACGAGGTCGTCACGGCCGGACGCCCGTAGGGGGCCTTCAGAACGCCCCGCGAGCGCTTCGATCCACTTCGCGAGACCGGGACCCCCCGACGAAGCGAGTACCGGTCCGCACTCGACCGTGACGGGGCGCACAATGGGGTAGTCCGCGAAGGGGACCTCCCGCTAACATGTGTGGACACGCATCTGGCGGCGGCAGGTCGGCGACAAGGCCGACCGTGCCGAGGGGACCAGGGGCGCATTTTTGTGCGCCGGAAAGGAGCAGACAAGAAGTGGGTGGTATCGGCGCGACCACCTATGTCTACTCCTATATCGCCTTCGCTGTCGTGTATGTCGCCTCCGCCCTGGCGTTCTCCATCGCGCTGCTGCGGATGCGCTCCATCTTCCGGGAGCTGACGCCCGCGTCGGACACCGACCCGCTGAGCGCCGAGGACCTCGTGGTCATGCGTGGATACCTGCACTTCGGCAGTCGTCTCCTCGACCTGGGCGGATACGCGATCCTCATCCCGTTCGCCTACCTCGCCGTGACTTTCGCGCTGGGCACGCTCGTCGCCGGGGGCCGTGTCCTGACCGCCTCGGTGTTGAACATGGCGTGGGCGTTACTCACGGGGGGCATGGGGATCGCGAGCCTCCTCCTCGCCATCTTCGCATCGAGGAACGCTCGGGCGCTCAAGCTGCTCTTCGAACAGAACCCCGAACACCGGATGCTCCACCAGCGCACGCTCCACGCCGTGCACAACCTGCGCCGCTGGTCGCTGCTGACGGTCGCCATCCTCTTGGGGACGTCGTTCTTCACCATCTGGAACATCGTCGCGGTCCTCGCGAACATCCAAGGCATCAGCGGAGCCGATTTCGCGCTCTAGCCCGCGTGCGCCTCAGCCGTGGAGTCGCTCGAGGGCCCAGGCCATGTTCTCGCCCAGGACGCGCATCGTCCGCAGCCCCTCCTCGTCGCCGGAGACCTCTCCCTTGTCGCGGCCGATGCCGACGTTCCAGTACGAAGAGCCCGGGACGACCATCTGGTTGATGAGGAAGAAGTGGTTGATCGTGTCGAACGCGTGGATCGCGCCGCCGCGGCGAACGGCCACCACGGCCGCACCGACCTTGCGGCGCAGCATCGCCCCGTTCGACATCGCGACGTAGCCGCAGCGGTCGATGAGCGCCTTGGTCTCGGAGCTGACGTCGGCGAAATACGTGGGGGTGGCGATGATGACGCCGTCGGCCTCGTCCATCTTCACGACGCACTCGTTGATCGCGTCATCGCGGCCGTGGCAGCGCCGGTCCTTCATCTCCCGGCACTTGAGGCAGGCGGTGCAGCCTCCGCACTTCTTGCCGGCCAACTGGACGAGTTCGCAGGCGATGCCCCGTTCCTCCAGCGGCTCGAAGACGGCTCGCACGAGAAGCGCTGTGTTCCCGTCCTTGCGTGCGCTCCCGCTGAAAGCGACGACCTTCATCCGGACTCCTCTCGTCGGCTGCGGCCATTCTAGCGCGCGCCCGGCCCGGCGTTCGCTGACTGCAAGTTGTAGAGGATAGAATGCATACATCGATTTAAAGCGGCTACCTAGGAGCCCAAGTGCAGCGTATCAGGACCGTGATAATGGGAGCGGCCGGACGCGACTTCCACGACTTCCAGACCGTCTATCGCGACGACCCCTCCACCGAGGTGGTGGCCTTCACGGCGACGCAGATCCCGGGTATCGACGGCCGGCGCTTCCCCGCCGATCTCGCCGGACCGCTCTACCCCGAGGGCATCCCTGTGCTCCCAGAGGACGACCTCGTGCGCCTCATCCGCGACGAGCATGTCTCGCGCGTGGTCTTCGCGTACTCCGACATGAGCCACATCGAGGTGATGCATCGCGCCTCGCTCGTGCTCGCGGAAGGCGCGGACTTCGTGCTCCTAGGCGCGGATCGGACCATGATCGCCGCGGACGTACCCGTCATCTCCGTCTGCGCCGTGCGCACGGGTGTGGGCAAGAGCGGCATCAGCCGCCGCGTATGCGACCTGTTGCGCGAGCGTGGACTGACCGCTGTCGACATCCGCCATCCGATGCCGTACCGCGAGCTCTCCCTCATGCGCGTCGAGCGCTACGGCAGCCTCGCCGACCTCGACGCCTACGGCTGCACCATCGAGGAGCGGGAGGAGTACGAACACCTCATCGAGGCGGGCATCACGGTCTTTGCCGGGGTCGATTACGAGGCGATCGTGAAGGCGGCGCAGGCCGAGGCCGACGTGATCGTCTGGGACGGCGGCAACAACGATCTTCCGTTCGTGCGGCCCGACCTCGAGATCGTCGCGATCGACCCGCACCGGCCCGGACACGAGCGCCTCTACCACCCCGGCGAGGCGAACTTCCTGCGCGCCGACGTCCTCGTCATCAACAAGGTCGATTCTGCACGTCCCGCCGACGTCGAGGCGCTTCGTGACACCGCCGCTCTCTTCAACCCGACTGCCACGGTCGTCCTGACCGACTCCCGCATCACCGTCGAGGACGGACCGGACCTGAACGGGAAGCGCGTGCTGGTCATAGAGGACGGTCCGACGCTCACCCACGGGGGGATGGCGTACGGGGCCGGCGCGCTCGCCGCGCGCGAGAGTGGGGCGACGCTGGTCGACCCCCGTCCGTACGCGGTCGGCTCCCTGCGAGGCGTCTTCGAAGCGTACCCGCACCTCACCGACGTACTGCCCGCGATGGGCTACTCCGCCGCACAGTTGACGGACCTCGAGCGCACCGTCGCAGCGACACCGTGCGACATCGTCGTCGTCGCCACCCCGATCGACCTCTCGCACCTCATCCGCATCGACACTCCGCACGTGAGGGTCGGCTACCTCGTCGAGGACCATGGCGATCCGACGCTCGGATCCGTCCTCGACGCCTTCCTCGCACGGACCGGACGCTCGGGAACGCGCGTCACTCCCTGAATCCGCTCCCGGTCTCCAGGAAGGCCACCACGCTACCCCCCAGCACCTCCGCGTCGTCCGCCAACGGCGCGACGCTCACCGCGAGCCGCGTCAGACGCCCGTCGGGCCATATCACCTCGATCGGCACATCGGACACAGCGACTCCCGATGCGACGATCCGCAGGTCCGGGTGCTCCTCCACATCGGGGATGCCCGCCGGACGGACCGTCCACCCCGGCGTGCGAAGCCACACGGAGTCCGGGTCGTCGGCGAGCCGGAGGACAGAGCGAGCGCGGTCGTTGGCGAAAGTCACGCGACCGGCCGGGTCGACGACCATGATCCCGGCGGGACTCGTCTCGACGATGCTCATCGTCAGTTCGTGGCTCTGCCGAAGCGCGCGCTGGTCTCGCGCGATGCCCTCGAAGCGGCGGGTCTCGGCCATCGAATGGACGAAGTACGCGAACAGCGGGAGGAAGAGCAGCTCGGCATAGTCCTCGAACCGGTCGAAGAACGCGATGACCCCGGTGTGCTCGAGCAGGTTCGAGATGCCTACGAACAGGTAGAGACCCATCGCCAAGGCGAGGAAGGTCTTCGACGTCGGGCTCACGAGCCCGGTCTTGCGCGAAGGAGCGACGAGCACCACGCCGAGAGCGACCCCGAACGCCACCGTGGAGACGACGTTCGCGAGGACGACCGCGTTCATCTCGACTCCTCGGGGTGACGGGCCGCCGACATGAGGCGGTGGCAGCCGATGGCGAACAACACTCCAGCCACGGCCAGAGACACGTGCTCGAGCAGATCGAAGAGATCGGGCAGAACGGGACCTTCGATGACCGTCGTCGTGTACGCGCAGGCCATCGCGGCGTAGGCCCAGAAGAACAAGTGCCTGCCGGGCATCCTCGCCCGATGGGCGAACAGCCCTATCACCGGGGCCAGGATCCACACGAGCAACAGGTTGACGATCTCGTTGTCCTGGTACACGATCCCCCTCTCCCCGCTGACCGCTTCCCCCGTGACGACCGATACAAGAAGTATAGGCGAATCCGATGAGAGGCTTGGACCGCTCTCGTATACTTATCCTGCCCCGAACCGGGCATGCCGGACCGGTACGGAAGGACCACATGCGTATCACTCTGCTGGGCCACAGCACACTGCTGCTCGAGACTTCAGGAGGCAACCTCCTGACCGACCCGTTCTTCCCGCAGCGCTCCGTCGCGGGGACACTGGTCGACACGCCCGCGATGACCCCGGAAGAGGCTGCGGAGGCGGTCGACGCCGTCCTCGTCACGCACGCGCACCCCGACCACTGCGACCCCGGCTTCTTCCGCGTGCTCCCGGCCTGCGTGCCGGTCCTCGTCCCCGCCGGGTTCCGCTGGCCGCATGGCATCCTGCGGCCGGCGGGGACACACGAGCTCCCGCCGCGGGCCTCGCGCAGGGTCGCCGGAGCGTGCGTGCATGCCGTGCCCGCGCGGCACATGGGTGCATGCTGCGGGTTCGTCATCGAGGCTGACGACCGCATCGTCTACGTGGCCGGCGACACGTACCACGGCCGCTTCATGGAGGGGATCGCGAACCGCTTCCGTCTCGACCTCGCGGCGCTGCCGCTTCGCACGGTCCGAGTCGCTCCGGTGATGGACCCCGCGCAGTTGGATCGAGCCGTGACCGACCTCCACCCCGGTGTGGTGCTCCTGCTGCACCGCGGTATCAGGATGGCGTCCGGTCCCGGCGGGTGGCTCGGCGCCGCACTGAACCTCGCCGGCTCGACCGCGGCCGCCGTCGAAGTGCTCACGACCGGACATCCGGGCATGCGCGTCTTGGCGCCGGAGGCCGGCGGTCTCATCGAGGTCTGATCCCGCGTCGGCCGTCAGGCCCAGTGCGGCACGACGAGCGTGAAGGTCGTCCCGCTACTGCTGGTCGACGTCGCCTCGATCCAGCCACCGTGCGCCTCTGCGATGCGATCCGCGACGTACAGCCCGAACCCGTCGCTCGCCTTGCGCCCGGCGGGCCCATCTCCAGCGCGCACGATCTCCCCACGCCGTCGCCTGAGGTCGTCACGACGCGACGCCGGACCGAGGTCCGTCACGCAGAAGCGCGTCTCGTCGCAGTCGTCGCTGACGTCGAGCAGCACGTCGGTGTCGTCGGGCGCGTGCCGCAGACCGTTCGCGAGTAGCCTCGCGAGGGAGGAGACGAGAAGTTCGGCGTCCCCGCGCACCGGCGAAAGGCTGCCGTGGGCGCGCAGCCGGACGCGATCGCCGTCCAACGCGCGAAGGGTCCCCAGCGAGCGCATCGCGATGTCGAGCGGATCTACGCGCTCCACCTCGGGGCGCACTCCCCCGCCCGCGAGACACGCCGCGATGGCGAGCTCGTCGACGATGGCGCAGAGTTCGCGGCTCCGCTCCGCTATCCGATGCGAGAGGTCGGCGGCGGCGGTAACGGCCCCCTGCTTACATGCCGCATCTGCGAGATCGCCGAACCCGGCTATGGCGACGAGCCCCGCTCGAAGGTCGTGCGCCGAGTACCGCACGAAGTCCTCGCGCATCTGCTCGCAGTCCTTGGAGTCGGTGATGTCGTAGCAGGTGGCGACCCGCGTCCCAGTCACGCCTGGGACAGGCACGCCCTGCTCGAGGATCCAGCGGTACCGCCCGTCGTGTCGACGCAGGCGGTACTCCACACGATACGGCTCCCGGGACACGCTCGGCCTCAGCAGCGCCGCGGAGACGTCCGCGGCGTCGTCCGGATGGATCCCCTCGGCCCACCCGCTCCCGATCTCCTCGCGGTTAGACCTGCCCGTGAACTCGAGCCACGCGCGGTTCACTCGGATACAGCGCCCATCAGGCCCGACGTAGCGGACGGGGTTCGGGAACCAGTCGAGGACCAACGGCATCTCTTCGCGGGGGGCTCTCGTCTCGCGTCGTCGGTCGACCGTCCCGGAGAGCTTCTGCGTCATAGCCTGCTCCGTTCGTGGCCTCGTGTGCAGGGTGCTCCTACCCACTTGCGGCGGTCGGGACTCTCACATGCGCTCGAATCACACGCTCCTCCGACGAGCGGTCTCCCCCATACGGGGGACACGGGTTGCACGCGTCCCGGCCTCCGGGTACCGTCACACGGGTGACCCCGACCTCCTCGACATCCTCTCCGCACGCCCGTGACAGGCGCGATCTCGCGCGGGTCGTCGTCGCACGATACGTGTCGCGGATGGGCTCCGAGGCCGCGTTCTTCGTGGGGGTCTGGGGGAAGGCCGCATACACCCTGCACGCGACACCCGCGCAGATCGCGATGGTGATGTTCTCGCTCGCCATCGCCGGTATGCTCGGCAGCACCGTCGGAGGCGTGCTGGTCGACAGGTACGGGCCCCGGAAGGTCATCGCGTTCGGCGAGGCGGCGTTCGTGCCGGCCGCCCTCGCCATCATCCTCGCGGACTCCATCCCGAAGCTCGTCGCCATCACGTTCGTATGGGCGTTCGTCGGCGCACCGGTCGCGACCGCGGGATCGTCGTTCGCCCCGTTCCTGGCGAGTGGAGAGGGCGACCTCGAACGCGTGAACGCGTGGATCGAGGGCGCCGGGTCGGCGGCGTTCATCACCGGCACGGCGCTCGGCGCGACGGTCGCCCACTACGCGAGCGTCGACTGGGTCTTCGTCATCGACGCCGTCACCTCGCTGTTCGGAGCCGTCCTCATCTGGCGAGTGGCGGTGGCCGTGCCCCCGCGTGCCGAAGGCGACCGGCATCCGTTCGCGGAGTTGCGCGAGGGCGTGCGCACCGCCTACAGCCTGCGCAGCGTGCGCTACTACGTCCTCGCGGGCACCCTCACGTGGCTAGGATTCGGAGCTTTCGGCGCGCTCGAACCGCTGTTCTATCGCGACGTCGTGCACGCGGGCGTCGAGGCGATAGGATGGATGAACACCATCTTCGGGACCGGGATGGTCATGGGATCGTGGCTGCTGACACGTCTCTCGCGGCGGATGATCTCGGCGCGCGGGCTCGCCGCTTGCGTCACACTCACCGGCCTGGGCGGGATCCTGTACATCGCCGTTCCTGACCTGCGCTTCATCGCATGCGGCTCGTTCGTCTGGGGCGCGATCATAGGAGTGCTCGAACCGCTGCTGCGCACGCTCGTCCATCGCGACACACCCGAGGGGATGGTCGGCCGCATCATCGGGACCGCGGAGGTCCACCGCCGCGCGGGCGAGCTGCTGCCGCTCGCCATCGCGCCGACGCTCGCCGCGACGCTCGGCGTCCACCGCACGCTCATCCTCAACGGCGTCGTGACCGCGACGATCGCGGCGGCATCATACGGCGAGGCGCGCGCCATCGACCGCGAGGGGCGGCCGCCGAAGGCGGTCCGCATCGAGCGTCTGCGCGCCGACGACGAACCGGTCTCGCCGCTGCGGTAGCCTAAAAGAGCTAGACGACCTTTAGCTCTGGCTCGAGCTGATGGAACTCGGGGTCACCGGTGAGCACGGGTGCGCCGAGCGCCAGGGCAAGAGCGGCGCAATACGCATCGGCATAAGCGATGCGAAAGCGGCCCTTCAGCGCCGCGGCCTGGATCGTGAGCACGGGGTCAGCGTCGACGATCGAGATCGGTAGCCCCTCGATAGCCGCGGCCACCCGCTCCATCTCGGACTGGCCCTTCTCGCGGAACGTCCGATAGAGGACCTCGCCCCAGTTCACGACGCACAGTGGCAGGGTCCGACCGGCTTTTCGGGCCTCCTCGAGCCGATCTCGCACGACCACCCCGACCGGCTCTCCGTGGAGGTAAGCCAGAACGGCCCAGCTGTCGAGGACCGGCGGCGGTACTTCATACACGGTCCGGTCCGAACTTCCGATCCTCGAATTCGAGATCCTCGGCACGGTCCGCAAGCAGCGGATCCGTCATCGACGAACCGCCCTTCAGCATGCCGAACGACTCCGCGATGGCGTCCTCCATCACGGGAATGAGGCTGAAGTGACCTCCGACATCGAGCAGCCTCAGGCGCTGCCCCGCCGAGATGCCGTACTTCCTGCGGATCTCGACCGGCAAGACGATCTGCCCCTTCGACGAGACCTTCACGATCATCGCGCTCACCCCGTTCAGCGCCCATCGCAGCGTCTTACTTCTTGGTTAGATTGTAAGACGATATGACGATCGACGCCAGCCGAGGCTACGCGAGCATCGCAGACGGAGCTTACCGGCAATTGAACGTGATCCTACCTGCGCGCGGACCTACCGCGCGTGAAGCATGCCCTGGATCATGCCGCCGAAGTAGGGCACGAGCCAGACGAGCCACACGGCGAGGCTGTACCGGTGGAACGTCGTGCGCGTGCGCTCGTCGCCGCGACGGATGACGACGGTCGCCCAGATGGCGTGCGCGGCCATCAGCCAGATCCCGACCTGCCCGCTCCATGTGTGGAACGCCGTCCAGTCGAGTCCGCCCTCCGTGAGCAGGCTCATCGTGTAGGTGCCGGCGGTGTCGAAAGTCAGACCGAGCCAGAAAGCGGCGAGGTGCCACGGGAGCAGATAGCGCCGCAGCCGCTCCGCCCACACCCCGAGCGTGTAGAAGACGAGGGCGAGCGTGATGAGTACCGACGCGAGCGCGAGTGTGGATGACATGAGGAGAGTGTACGCCCGCGGCCGGCGCCCTCACAGCTTCCGCAGCCTGGCCTCGAATCCGAGATATCCCGGGTCGCGCAGCATCTCGCGAATACGTCGGTGACCGATCGCCAGGAAGCTCACCGGCGCGAACTTGTACTCGAAGTGGAGCCGCACCCAGCTCTTCACGCGCTGCGGGAAGCGCATGCGGGCGAGCGACTCGCGCTGCCCCTCGGTCAGACGCCGGAAACGGGCGAACGCGCCGCGCAGCGCGGCGGCGACCACGCGGCCCGACGAGTAGAAGCGACGGTACTCCTCGACGACCAGCCCCTGCATCTCGACCGGCGCCATCCGCTGCGGACGTACGACGACATGCATGCCGTCGTAGAGGCTCAGGTCCTCGATCCGCTCGAACAGCAGCGCGCCGTCGGCTTCGTGGCGGGCCGTCCGCCTCGTGCCGGGCAGCGGTGTCTCGAACAGGTACTGCAGAGACGTGACGTACTTGCGCGCGTACTCGCCGTTGCGCCGGACGATCTCCCGCGTGTCGCTGTTGAGCGCCATGAACATCCCGTGTACGAGCAGACCGGCCCGGCGCATCGCCCGCAGAGCGCGGGCCATGCCCGACGCGTCCATGCGCTTGCGCAGCGCTTCGAGATTGCCGTCGTCGGCCGACTCGACGCCCACGCACACGACCGTGACGCCCGCCGCCTTCTTGAGCAGGCGCAGCAGCTCCCGGTCGAGCCGTCCGTCGCGCATGAGCACCGCGTCCGCTCGGATCTGCGTGACGAGCGTGCCCGAGAAGCCGCGCCGCGCGACCGCACGGAGCAGGTCCTTGAACGCGGGCTTGTCGGCGGCCGCGTTGTCGTCGATGAGGAACGCCGCGCGGTACCCGGCGTCCTCGGCACGCACGAGCTCCTCGACGGTGCGCTCGCCGTCCCGTGTGACATAGCGCGGCCAGATCTCGCACACCTCGCAGAAGTCGCAGCGCTGCGGGCACCCGCGAGCCCTCCACACGGGAGCGACCGAACAGCGGTCCGCGAGGTGGACGAGCGAGGCGTCGACGAGCGGAACCGCATCCAACTCCTCGCGCGTGAGCTGAAGGAAAGGCGGACCTTCGACAAGTGAACCGTCCGCGCGCCACACCAGGCCGGGGATGCCCGCAAGCGGCTCGGCGCTGCGACCCGTGAGGGCGTCGAGAAAGCGCGGGAGGGTCGACTCGGCTTCGCCGCGCAGCACGTAGTCGGCACCGATCGAGAGACTGCGGTCGGGACGACACGTCGGCTCGGGTCCACCGAGGACGATGGGGGCGCCCGGATTCTCGGTGCGCACCCGTTCCAGGAGCTCGGCCGTGCGCGGCATCGTGCACGTGATGGTCGAGAATCCGACGACGTCCGCGCCGCGCACCCAGTCCCAGTCCACCGAGTCCTTGCCGCTCACGTCCTCGATGAAGGCGCGCGCATCCCAGCCGGCGTCGCGCAAGACGGTCGCGAGCAGCGCGACCCCGCGCCCCATCGCGACATGCGAGTAGATGTTGAGCCCCGGCGAGCCCGCTTCGATCAGCGCGACGCGCCCTCGAGCTTCCTGCGCGGGCATCCTCACCCACCCCGATCCGAACGCGAGGTCCCAAGCGGTCATCTACTCGCTATTCCCGTTCGTGCCCAGGACGAGTCGCTAGACAAGGGTGTCTCCGCGGAGTATCCTCTTCTAGCACTACCATATGGCACTACTTATCGGCACTACCTGGAGGCTTCCCATGGCCAAAGTGAACGTCTCGATACCGGACACGCTCCTCGCCGAGGTCGACGACCTGGCGAACGGATTGCACGCCTCTCGCAGTGGATTCGTGGCTGAGGCAACCGCCCGCTACGTCACCGAAGTCCGTACTGAACAGGCGCGGCTCGCGCGCGCGGAGCGGATCAGGCGAGGTATAGCAGACGCGCGCAGTCTGTCGGAGAGGATCGGGGCGATCGACGGTGTCGCGGCCGTACGCGACATACGCGACGCGTCGGAACCTTGGCTTGGTGGCGCAAGTGAGTGAGACCTTGGTCGTCGACACCTCGATCGCCTTCAAGTGGTTCGAGCCGTCCGGGGAACGCGCCGTGAGTGAAGCCCGCGCTCTGCTCGATCGCCATGCCGATGGCGAACTGACGATCACGGCACCGGCCATCCTCCCCGTCGAGCTGGCGAACGCCCTGCTGTCCCGAGGGGTCGACGGGGAGATCGTCAAGTCGGCGGCGCGCGTGCTGGCCTCGTTCGACATCATGCTCGTCCAGCCCGAGCAGGATCTCGTGGAGCGCGCGGTGGACATCGCCCTCGCGGACGGGCTCGCATTCTACGACGCGCTGTTCGTCGCACTCGCCGTCGAGCTCGGATGCCCTTTGGTCACAGCCGACAGGCGACAAGCCGCCACGTCGGCCTGTGAGATCCGGCTGCTGTAGGCGCCCTTACCCCCCGAGCTTCCTCGCGAGCACCTCGTTGACGACGCCCGGGTTCGCCTGGCCCTTCATCTCGCGCATGACCTGCCCGACGAAGAAGCCGATCAGCCCCGACTTCCCCGCGCGATAGCTCGCTACCTGCCCGGGATTCGCCGCGAGCACCGCGTCGACGACCGCCTCGATCGCACCGGTGTCGGAGACCTGCTTCATCCCGAGACGCTCGACGACCGCACCGGGAGCCTCGCCCGACGCCGCCATCTCGAGGAAGACGTCCTTCGCCTGCTTGCTGGAGATCGTGCCGTCCTCCACCAGCGCGACGATCTCGGCGACCATCGCCGGGGTCACCCTCGAATCCTCGACGCCGATCCCCTCCGCGTTCAGATGTGCGGAGAAGTCGTTGAGCATGACGTTGCTGACGGCCTTGGCGCGCGCGGCCCCGGAGAGTGTCAGAGCATCCTCGTAGAATGCGGCCAGCGCCAGATCGGAGGTGAGGACCGTAGCGTCGTGTGAGGGAATACCATACTCCGCCATGAAGCGGACCTTGCGAGCGTCCGGCAGTTCGGGGAGGAGCGTCCGCACGCCTTCGATGTAGGCGTCGTCGAACGTGAACGGAACCATGTCGGGCTCCGGGAAGTAGCGGTAGTCGTGCGCCTCCTCTTTCGAGCGCAGCGTGCTCGTGCGCTTGGCGCCGGCGTCCCAGTGACGCGTCTCCTGGACGACGCGGCCGCCCCGCTCGACCTCGTCGGCCTGACGCACGATCTCGTGCTCGAGCGCGTCGTTGAGGGCCTTGAACGAGTTCATGTTCTTGACCTCGCTCTTGGTGCCGAGCCCGGTCTCCCCGCGCTTGCGGATGGACACGTTCGCGTCCACGCGCATCGAGCCTTCCTCCATGTTGCAGTCGGAGATCCCGAGGGTCAGGAAGATGAGCCGCAGCTTCTGAGCGAAGCGACGGGCCTCCTCCGGAGTGCGGATGTCCGGCTCGGTGACGAGCTCCATGAGAGGCGTCCCGGCTCGGTTGAAGTCGACGAGCGACTTCGTCGCGCCCGCGAGACGGCCTTCCGCCCCGCCGACGTGGATCATCTTGCCGGTGTCTTCCTCGAGATGGATGCGCGTGATGCCGATGCGCGTCGAGTACCCCTCGTCGCCCTCGATCTCGACGTCGACCCACCCCACGCCGCAGAACGGAAGGTCGTACTGGGATATCTGGTAGTCCTTCGGCATGTCCGGATAGAAGTACTGCTTGCGATGGAACTGGCTCCAGCGCGCGATCTCGCAGTTCGTGGCGAGACCAGCGAGCACGGTGAGTTCGACCGCCTTCGCGTTCGGCACGGGCAGCGCGCCGGGAAGTCCGAGGCACACCGGGCACACCCTCGTGTTCGGCTCCCCTCCGAAGGCGACCGGGCAGCCGCAGAACATCTTGCTCGCGACCGACGTCAACTCGGTATGGATCTCGAGGCCGATGACGGCCTCCCATGTCTGCAGCACTTCCGCGAGACGGTCCTTGGTCACAGGGGTCCTTTCGATCCGAGCAGCTCAGGTGTCGGATGACGTGATGGGGCGCTCGAACGTGAGGACGACGCCGCCGACGCCGCCGGTCGCGTCGCGCAGGGGCTCGGAACTCACCCGCAGGTCGATCCGACGGCCGTCGTGCCACAGCACGGAGACCGGCTCACGGCCCCTGGCCACATCGGACACCAGCGCCGAGAAGTCGTCCGCCGCCGGACCGCCCGCGGCGCTGACCGTCCAACCCGGGACGGTGACACGTCCCGTCTCGGGATCCTCAGAGAGCTCGAGCGTCTCCTTCGCTGCATCGTTGGCGAAGGAGACGCGACCGGCGGTGTCGACGAACATGATGCCCGCCGGCGCGGCGTCCATGATGTCGGTCATCAACTCGTGCGCGTTGGCGAGCGCGCGTTGCGACCTCAGCACGTCCGTGACCTGCTGCGCGGAGTAGGCGGCGAAGACGGCGCACAGCGTCAGCACGGGAAAGAGCGTCTCCACGTACCCCTCGAAGTAATCCGGGAGGTGGGTGAGCTTGAACTGCTCGGCGATGTCGGCGCCCGTCGAGTAGACGTAGACGAGGAAAGCGCTCACCAGGAACCACTTGAGCGCCGGCGTGTACTCGCGTTCGGGCCGAGTCGGCGTCGACGCAAGCAGCACGGCAGCAGCTAGGAAACATACGAAGCCGACGATGTCGCCGAGGATCGCGACGTTCTCCATCACGCACGCTCCTGCTCGAGGACGACACTGCGCCGGATGACGACCGCGGTCCGAAGGACACACACGCCCGCGACCCCGTACATGACGTGTTGCATCATATTGAACACGTCGCCCATGGCCATGTTCTCCGCCAGCGAGAAGACGTACGACGCATAGATCGCGCCCACCGCGCCGACGGCCCATGGTGTCGCGGTGGAGACCACCCGCAACCTGCGAGCGAACGTCGCGATCACCGGCAAGACGATGACCGCCAGTATCAGCCTGAAGACCTCTGAGTTGCCCATCTCGCCCCCGTAAGACAGGACGGCTCCACGGATCCCGCGGCCCCGTCTACCTTATTCCCCCCGGACCTCTCGCACGAGCGGCGGCGTAGGGTCGAACCCGGCCGACGCCTCATACGCCGCGGCGGCCCGCAAGAGGGTCGCCTCCTCGAACCAGCCACCGATCACCTGCAACCCGATGGGCAACGCGCTTGCCGGACACAGCCCAGCGGGTACGCTCACCGCGCACACCCCGGCGAGGTTCACCGGGATGGTGTAGATATCCGAAAGATACATGGAGAGCGGGTCGTCAGCTTTCTCGCCGACCTTGAACGCGACCGTCGGGCTCGTCGGCGTGAGCAGCACGTCGAAGCGTTCGAACGCCGCGGCGAAGTCGCGCTTGATGAGCGTGCGCGCCTTCTGGGCCTGACCGTAGTACGCGTCGTAGTAGCCGGCCGAGAGCGCGTAGGTGCCGAGCATGATGCGCCGCACCGATTCGGCCCCGAAACCCTCCGACCGCGAGCGCATGTAGAGGTCGAGGACGTCCTCGGCGTCCGCGACGCGGTGACCGTATCGGATGCCGTCGAAGCGGGCGAGGTTCGACGACGCCTCGGCGGGACCGATGATGTAGTAAGCGGACAGGCCGTGTGCGGCGCTCGGGAGCGTGACCTCGCCGACCTCGGCGCCGAGGCCCTCGAACGTCTCCGCCGCGCGGCGCACCGCGTCGCGCACCTCTCCGGCGCAGCCCTCGGCCTCGAGCAGGTCGGTGACGACACCGACGCGCAGCCCGGTCACGCCATCGCGAAGCCCGGAGGCGTACGCGCCGACCGGCGTCTCGACGCTCGTCGCGTCCATCCCGTCGCGCCCCGCGATAGCCTCGAGCGCGAGAGCGCAGTCATCGACGGACTTGCCGAAGGGGCCTATCTGATCGAGCGAGCTGCCGAACGCGACGATCCCGTACCGGCTGACGCGTCCGTACGTGGGCTTCATCGCGACGGTCCCGGTGAGCGCGCCGGGCTGGCGGATCGATCCGCCGGTGTCCGAACCGAGCGAGACGGACACCACGCCCGCGCTGACCGCGGCGGCCGACCCTCCGCTGCTGCCGCCAGGCACGCGATCGAGGTCCCACGGATTGCGCGTGGGCCCGAACGCCGAGTTCTCCGTCGAGGACCCGAATGCGAACTCGTCCATGTTGCACTTGCCCACAGGCAGAGCGCCCGCGTCGAGCAAGCGCCGCACCGCGGTGCAGTCGTAGACGCTCTCGTATCCCTCCAGGATCCGCGACGAGCACGTCGTGCGAGTCCCCAGGAGGTTCATGTTGTCCTTGAGCGCGACCGGCACGCCGGCCAGCGGCGGCAGCGCGGTCCCCGCTGCGCGCGCGGAGTCGACCTTGTCGGCCGCCGCGAACGCCAGCTCGGGCGTGAGCTGGTTGAACGCGTGCAGGCGCTCCTCGACGGCGTCCGCGCGAGCGAAAGCGGCCTCGGCCGTCTCGCGGGCGGTGAAGTCGCCGGCGGCGACTCCGTCGCGCACCTGACGCGCGGTCATCGCGGAGAGGTCGAGTGGCATCTAGCCTTCCCCCCCGACCCCGACGATGCGAGGGATCACGAACGCGCCGTCCTCGGCCTCGGGAGCGTTGAGGAGCGCCAGCTCACGTGGAAGACAGGGCTTGACGACGTCGGGCCGTGTCGAATCGGTCATGTCCAGAGGATGCGCGGTCGGCTCGACTCCTTCGAGATCGAGCTTCTGGATCGTGTCGATGTGACCGAGGATGGCGGAGAGCTCGCTGGTGAGACGCGAGACTTGCTCGTCGGTGAGCGAGAGACGCGCGAGCACGGCGACGTGCCGCACATCCGCTTCGGTGATGGCCATCGCCGGCGTCCTTTCGAGGTGTCTCCGTGTGCTCCCACAGGATACCGCAGCCGGCATCCTCTGCGACGCCCTACCGTCTCGCTACATAGAAGGCCGCAGCGACCGCGACCCCGTTGTAGAGCGAGTGCAGCACTACGGCCGGCCACAGGCTGCGCCGCGAACGCGCGAGCCACCCCGTCGCGATCCCCAGCGCCGCGGCCGGGACCAGCATCCACGGCGTGACATGGAACGACGCGAAGAGCAGCGCGGAGCCCACGATCCCGGCCTTCTCCCCCCAGCGCGCGGCGATACCTCCGAGCAGCACGCTGCGAAAGACCATCTCCTCGACGATGGGCCCGACGACGACGGCCATCGCGACCGCGAGCGCAAGACCGAGGGCGTCGGGGCCGAAGACCGCGGTGAGACTCGATCCCGCGCCGACCGGCGGTCTCCACCCGAGGGCGTTCACGGTAACGCCGTAGACGTACGAGAACAACCGCATACCGACGAGCAGGCCTGCGACGAGCGCCGCCGACGTCAGACGCGAGAGCCAGCCGACGCGCGGACGCCCGAGACCGAACGCCGGCAGCGTCGCCGCGCCGTGACGGCGAGCGAGCACGACGAGCATGCCCAGCTGCGCGAGATAGTAGAAGGTGAGGACCCCGGCCCTCCCGAGGATCGCCCCCCGCACCGTGGCTCGCGAGAGGGCGGACACGCCGAGCGCTGCCTCCTTCGCGACGAGGAACGCGACCATCGCGGCGAGGACCACGACCGCCTCGAGCGGCGTCCACGCCACGCGCCCCGTCGCGAGTGCCGGCCGCTGCCGGCGCCTCTTCACGGGCGCGCCGGACTTGGGGGCCTTCTCCTGCGGGCGTGCCGCGGAGCGGCCGCTCACGCGCCCTCGGCGTCCCGCAACGCTTCGCGGTAGGCGGCGAACTCCGCACTGCGCTCGAGCAGCCCGAGCGTCCGCGGATAGCCGCCCTCCCGCACGACGCTGGCGAAGATCCCGCGAGCCGCGACGTCAGCATCCGTGAGGCGGCGATAGTCCGCTGACAGACGCGTCGTCGACCCGTAGCTGCCGACCATCTTCAAGAGCGCGAAGGCGAGGTACCACACGAGCATCACGTACGAGATGAGTGTGTAGAGAGAGAACCCGGGTATCCCGAGACCGCCCGTCTCGTATGCGGCGACCCGATACGTCGCCCAGATGCGAGGTTGGAACATCCACAGCGCCATCGCGACGACGCCGGGCATGAGGAGCACCGCGATCGTCGCCCACAGTGTGCCGCGGTAGCGCGAGGCCTCGTGTTTCAACTCACGCTCTACCCTGCCGAGAAGGTCGGCGGGTTCTCCCGATGCGTCCATCGTCGCGGGGTCCGGCCGGTACCGCAGCACCCACCGCACGCACCTGAAGTCGATGCCGAGGTACCTGATGTCGCGCCGCGCTCGGCGGTCGCTGTCGGGCCTGTCGCCTCTCATCCGAGATCCTTTCGTTGCGGGACGGACATCGGCGGCTCACCCGTCTCCAGCACGCGGTCGAGGTCGTCCTCGGCGAGCACGGGCACGCCGAGATCTCGTGCTGCATCGAGTTTGTTCCCTGGGTCTGCTCCCGCCACCACGAACGAGGTCTTCTTGCTCACCGAGGAGGAGACCTTCGCGCCGAGCGCCTTGAGCGCCGCCGACGCCTCGTCGCGCGTGCGGCGCGAGAGGGCGCCGGTGAGCACGAACGTGAAGCCGGCGAGCGTCTGGGGCGCCCGCTCGACGGTCTCGTCGCGCATCGAGACGCCGCTCGCCTCGAGACGTCGCACGACGGCGACGTTGTCGGGATTGTCGAAGAACGCCCGCACCGACGCCGCGATGACAGGGCCCACACCCTCGACCGAGGCGATGTCCTCGGCGGAAGCGGCGGCGAGTGAGTCCATCGAGCCGAACGCGGCGGCGAGGAGTTCGGCCACGGTGCCGCCGACGTGGCGGATGCCGAGACCGAAAAGCACGCGCGCGAGCGGCTGTGTCTTCGACGCCTCGATGTTCGCGCGGATCTTGGCAGCCATCACATCGCCCAGGACGACCGGCGCACCGTCCTTCTTCACGCGCCCGAGATCGAGAGCCGCGAAGTCCGCATCGCGGATCGTGTAGAAATCGGCGACATCGCACAGCATGCCGGAATCGATGAGGCGCTGGGTCATGATGATGCCGCTGGAGTTGACGTCCATCGCCCCGCGGCTCGTCCAGTGGATGAGGCGCTCGCGTCGCTGTGCGGGGCACGCGACGTTCGTGCAGCGCGCGACGACCTCGCCCTCCGGGCGCCACACCGGTCCGCCGCACGACGGGCACTCCCGCGGCATCGCCCACGGCACGGCGCCGGACGGGCGCAGACCGAGCACGGGACCGACGACCTCGGGGATGACATCGCCGGCCTTCCGCACGACGATCGTGTCTCCGATGCGCACATCCTTGCGCAGCACTTCGTCCTCGTTGTGCAGCGTCGCCCGTGCGATGGTCGAGCCCGCGACGGTCACCGGGTAGAACTCGGCGCGCGGCGTGAGCGCGCCGGTGCGGCCGACCTGCACGACGATGTCGCGCAGGACGGTCGTCTTCTCCTCGGGCGGGAACTTGAAGGCGATCGCCCAGCGCGGCGCCTTACTGGTGAAGCCGAGCTCCTCCTGCAGGGCGAAGGAGTCCACCTTCACCACCACCCCGTCGATCTCGTACGGCAGAGCGTCACGCCGCTCATTGGCGTGGGCGCAGAACTCGCGGACCTCGTCGCAGGTCGTGAAGAGTCGGATGTCCGGGTTCACGCGGAAGCCGGCCTCGGTCAGCCAAGACAGCGCGTCCCACTGCCCCGCCAGTCCCAGCGAGCGCGCCTCGACGACCTGGTAAACGAAGGTCGACAGGTCGCGTGACGCCGTCACGGCCGGGTCCTTCTGGCGCAGAGAACCCGCCGCGGCGTTGCGCGGGTTTGCGAAGGACGCAAGGTCCGCGTCCTCCTGCTCCTCGTTCAGCCGCTCGAAGGCGGCCTTGGGCAGGAAGACCTCCCCGCGGACCTCCAGCACGTCCGGAGCGCCGGCGAGCAGGCGCAACGGCACCGACCGCACCGTGCGGATGTTCGCCGTCACGTCCTCGCCGGTCGTCCCGTCGCCGCGCGTGGCGGCGCGCGCGAGGCTGCCGCTCTCGTAGCGCAGCGCGATCGACGAGCCGTCGATCTTGAGCTCGCACACGAACCGCAGCTCCCGACCGGCGGTGTCGCGCTCGACCCGCTCAAGCCAGGCGTCGAGCTCGCCGAGGTCCATCGCGTTGTCGAGCGAGTACATGCGCGCGGCGTGGCGCACGGGCGCGAAGGCCTCGCTCGGCGAAGCGCCGACCCGCTGCGTAGGCGAATCCGCCGTCACCAGGTCCGGGAACGCGGCCTCGATCTCCTCCAGCTCTCGCACGAGCGCGTCGTACGCGTCGTCGGAGATGACGGGGGCGTCGAGGACGTAGTACCGGTGCGCGTGGCGGGATATCTCCTCGCGCAGCGCTTCGGCGCGAGCGGCCTCGGTGTCGCGATCCATCGGCCTACTCGTCGCCCCGCAGCTTCTGCACGTGCACGTCGTTGACGGACCAGATGACCGTCTCGGGCACGAAGCGGTTGAGCCGCTCGGCCTCGTAGATCCACACGTCCTTGAGCGTCACCTTGAAGTATCCCGCGCCCTGCCCGACGACCGGTTCGACCTCGACCCCGTTCGCCAGGTACGCGCGCAGCTCCGTCTCCACGTAGTAGGTGAAGACGCGCGCGGCGTCGCGGTATTCGTCGTAGAGCTTGAGCCTGAGTTCGGCCTCGCGCATGTCCAGCGCGTCGATGTCGTCCATGTTCGCCTTCCCCTCTCCGGGCCCGTCTCTAGCGTGGCCCTGTCGAGATTGTATCCGTTCGGCGGCTTCCGCTGCGTATCACTCCTGTTGAATCTTTGTATCAGATTGGGTTATCATCGCACTGTATCGTCACCTTTGGTGGAAACCACAGGACATGGATGGAGCAAACGATGACGGAGACAGTCGACTACACCGGCATGTGGACCGACCTCGGTATCAACCTCCCGGCGCATTGCGCGCTCCTCAACGCGATCCCGAAGATGTACGCGGACGCGTATCTGACGCAGGACGCGCGGCCGGAGGGGATGAAGTACTTCGACTTCGTGCTCAGTGAGATCCACGGCCTTCGCATCCAGGAGCTCGTCGACCACAAGCTCGCCGGCGGCAAGGTCGTCGGGACGTTCTGCCTCTACGTGCCCGAAGAGATCATCCGCGCGCTCGGCGGCGTCGCCGTCGGTCTGTGCGCAGGCGCCGAGTGGGGCTACAACGAGGTCGAGCGGGTGCTGCCCCGCAACACCTGCGCGCTCATCAAGTCGTTCATGGGCTTCAAGATGGACCGCGTCTGCCCGTACGTGGAGTCGGCGGACCTCATCGTCGGCGAGACCACCTGCGACGGCAAGAAGAAGGCGTACGAGCTGTTCTCCGAGATGGCGCCGATGCACGTCATGGAGCTGCCGCAGATGAAGCGGCCCGAGGACCGGACGCTGTGGCGCTCGGAGATCGACCGGCTCGTGACGCGGCTCGAGGAGCTGACCGGCAACAAGCTCACCGTCGAGGGGCTGCGCAACGCCATCCGTGAGGTGAACGGGAAGCGCCGGGCGCTGCAGCGCCTCAACGCGGCTCGCGCGGCCTCCCCCGCCCCGATCTCGGGCAAGGACGCGCTCCTCGCCGTGCAGGTCGCCTTCTACGACGACGTCCCCCGCTTCACGCAGATGGTGAACGCGATCGCCGACGAGCTCGAGGCTAGAGTGCGCGACGGCGTCGGCGTGGCGTCGGCGGACGCGCCGCGCATACTCGTCACCGGCTCGCCGATGGCGATCCCGAACTGGAAGGTCCACGACATCGTCGAGAAGGCCGGCGGCGTGGTCGTCGCCGAGGAGATGTGCACCGGCTCCCGCTACTACGACTCCCTCGTCGACGAGGACGCGCCGACCGTCGAGGGTATGCTCGACGACATCGCGTCGAAGTACCTCGGCGTGAACTGCGCGTGCTTCACGCCCAACACGGCCCGGACCGACGACATCCTCGAGATGGCGAAGACGTACCGCGCCGACGGCATCCTCCACTACGCGCTGCAGTTCTGCACGCCGTACCAGATCGAGGCGCACACCGTCGAGCGAGCGGCGAAGGACGCCGGCATCCCGGTCCTGCGCGTCGACACCGACTACTCGACCGAGGACGCCGGCCAGCTCTCGACGCGCGTCGAGGCGTTCCTCGAGTTGTTGCGCGCCGTGCGGGTCTAGAAGATGCGCGTACTCGGCCTCGACATCGGGTCGCGAAGTGTCGACGCCGTGTGGCTCGACGGCGGGCGGATGGTGCGCCGCGAGATACGCGACACCGGCCACGACCCGCTCGCCGTCTGTGCCGCCCTCATCGCGCTGGACCGCCACGACCGCGTCGTGGCGACGGGCTACGGCCGCCACGCCGCCGCCTCGGCGTTCGGCGCGACGGCGCTCACCGAGATCACCGCGTTCGCGCTCGGAGCGGCGTCACTGCACCCCACCGCCGCGGCGGTGCTCGACATCGGGGGCCAGGACACGAAGACGATCGCCCTCGGGGAGGGCGGTCGCGTCTCCGACTTCGAGATGAACGACAAGTGCGCGGCGGGCACGGGGAAGTTCCTCGAGGTCATGGCGCGCACGCTCGGCTTCTCGCTCGAGGAGCTCGGCGACGCCGCGCTCGCGGCGGAGAGCGGCGTGCGCGTCTCGGCGATGTGCACGGTCTTCGCGGAGAGCGAGGTCACCGGGCTGCTCCATCGCGGTGAGGACCGAGGACGGATCGCGCTCGGCGTGCACGAGTCGGTCGCGACGCGGACCCTCGGCACGCTCGCCAGAGTCGGCGCCTCCTCACCGCTGGTCTTCGCGGGCGGCGTCGCGCGCAACCCGGCGATGGTGAGGCTGGTGCGCGACGGGTTCGACGGCGAGGTCCTCGTGCCGGACGACCCCCAGACCGTGGGAGCGCTCGGCGCCGCGCTCCACGGCACCGCGGAGTCCTAGCCGGCGAGCGGGACGAGCCGCACCCCCCACGCGCCCATCGTCTCGCCGACGACGACGACCACGCCCAGCACGCCGGCGACGGCCCTCCCCGCCTCCAGGGCGGCCTCGACGTCGTCCGGACCGTGGACTCGGTTCCCCACGAGACTCGCCACGGCATCGGCCAGCGCGCCGTCCCGCGCCACGACGAGGGCGGCGTCCGACGAGCCCAGCGAGACCGACGGACCGACCGTCGCCGAGGACGTGCACGCAGCGAGCGGCAGGTCCTCTCCCGGGAGTACGACTCCCACCGCGCCCGACAGCGGAGACGTCCCCGCGTGAAGCGCGGCCACGCGGTCGCGCGAGCCCATGACGTAGACATCGCCGCCGTTCTCGACGACGACCTCCGGCGACAGCCTCGCGAGCCCCCGCGCGACGTGCTCTGCCACCGCTCCCGCCACCGCCGCCATCGGCCCGACTCCGGCCGCGGCGCCGGCCGCCGCCATCGCGCGGACGATCGCCGGGGCGTCGGACTCGACCTCGACGGGAACGAAGGACTCCGCGAACCTCGGATGCGACGCGACATACGCGTCGAGTGCCGAGCGCACCTCCGCGACGAGCGCGTCCGCCTCGGAACGCAGATCTCGCTCGGCGGCGATCATGAGGTCCGTCTCCGCGCGCACGACCTCGAAGGTCACGAGACCCTCGGGGGCGACGCGGCTGCGGTATGTGCGCGGCTCGTACGGCATAGCGTCATCGTCACCCGCTCGCGGCGCGAGGGCAAGCGCGGCCCGCGCATACCGTAGACTGGTTGCGGGAACCATATCCTCAAGAGAGGAGGCCCTATGTCCATGGAACGGGTCCTCGAGTTGTGCATCGAACTCGACACCGAGGCCGAGCGTATCTATCACGCTATGGCGGCCGGATGTCCGGATGCCGCGGTCTCCCAGCTCTTCGATGTGATGGCGGGCGAAGAACACGGCCACATCGGGTGGTGGCGCGAGATCCGCGACGCATGGCGCGACGGCCTCGTCCCGGAGGTGCTCAACGACACGGACGAGCTCGTGACGCGACTCGAGGGCATCGCTCGGCACATGAGCGAGGCGCACGGGAGATTGACGCCGGATTGCGGGACCGAGACGATGCTCGCCCTGGCGGGACAACTCGAGTTCCACATGCTCGACCCGGTCTTCGCGGAGCTGCTCGAGCTCACCGAGCCTGCGCGCGCCGGCTCGCGCTTGGAGGCATACGAACGCCACGTAGACCGCCTCGTCGAAGCACTCGAATCCCATGCCGAGCCCGGCTCCGTGATCGCGTTCCTCGCGATGGCGCTGCGGCGCACCTGGCGCGACAATCGCGCGCTCGCCTCCTTCGCGATGCGCGACCAGCTCACCGGGCTGCACAACCGCCGCTCGCTGGCGGCCTACCTCGAGCAGTGGGCCGCATGGGCGAACCGTTACGGTCATCCACTCGCAGTCGCGATGATCGACGTCGATGGACTCAAGACGATCAACGACACGCACGGCCACGGGACTGGCGACGATGCGCTCGTGGCGGTCGCCGCAGCGCTCCGGGAGGCGGTACGCGCCTCCGACGTCGTCGCGCGCTACGGCGGTGACGAGTTCGCCGTCGTCGCCCCCGAGACCGATCGCGACGACCTCGCGGCGCTGCTCGACCGCATCGTCGCGTGCGTGCACGAGACTTCACTCGCGGATGCGGAAGGCACGCCCGTCGCGCTCTCGGTGAGCGTCGGCGGAGCGGTGGCGCGAGGAGGATCGACACCTACCGACCTGCTCGCGGCCGCCGACGGCGGGCTCTACGAGGCGAAACGCGCCGGTCGCGACCGTGCCACGCCGCCGGCGGTGCTCGGAGACTAGCCCCGAGCCGCCCTCTCGCGCATCTCGCCAGCGTGGTAACTGCTGCGAACGTACGGCGCACTGGCGACGGCGTCGAAACCCATGCCGAGCCCCGCACGCTCGAGGTCCGCGAACACCTCGGGGCGCACGAACTCGGCGACAGGCAGGTTCGCGGGACCCGGGCGCAGGTACTGGCCGAGCGTGAGAAGCCCCACACCCGCCGCGCGCAGATCGCGCATGACCTCGAGCACCTCATCCGAAGTCTCCCCCAGGCCGAGCATCAGGCCGGACTTCGCCGGAACATCCGGTGCGATCTCGCGAGCCCGCGCAAGAAGACCGAGGCTGCGCCCATAGTCGGCGCCGGGCCGCACCTCCGCGTAGAGTCGCGGGACCGTCTCGAGGTTGTGGTTGAAGACGTCGGGACGCGACGCGAGGACCGTCTCGAGAGCGCCATCGTCCCCACCGAAGTCGCTCGTGAGCACCTCCACGCTCGCCTCGGGGACCGCCTCGCGCAGGGCGGCGACCGTCGCCGCGACGTGACCCGCTCCGCCGTCGGAGAGGTCGTCGCGGGTGACCATCGTGACCACGACGTGCCGCAGCCCGAGGCGTAGCGCCGCCTCCGCCACTCGGGCGGGCTCGCCGGTGTCCGGCGCCTCGGGTGTGCGCGACTCGACCGCGCAGAAGCGGCAGCCGCGCGTGCACGCGTCTCCGAGCACCAGGAACGTCGCCGTGCCCGACGAGAAACACTCGCCCTGGTTCGGGCAGCGGGCCTGGCGGCAGACGGTGTTGAGTCGCAGCTCGCCGAGAAGCCCCGTCACCGCGTCGTACGCGCCGGGGCGCGCGACGGGACGCCGCAACCACTCTGGCATGCGCTTGGCGTCGGGGCCGTGCTCGTATGGCATCACGACACCTCGCGCGAGGCTAGAGACCGCACTTGGCGGCGGCGTCGAGCGCGGCCGCCTTCACGACCTCGCTGACCGTCGGGTGCGCGTGCACGGTGTGCGCGATGTCGGCGACCGTCAGGCCGTGACGCATGGCGAGCGCGACCTCGTGTACGATCTCGACCGCGTGCGGGCCGACGATCTGGCAGCCGACGATGCGACCGGTCCCGTTCTCCGCCACCAGTTGCACGAATCCTTCCGCCTCGCCCTCACCGAGCGCCTTACCGTTCGCCGCGAACTTCGAGACCGCCTGGACGGCGTCGATCCCGCGCTCCTTCGCCGAGTCGCGCGAGGAGCCGACCACGCCGACCTCCGGGAAGGTGTAGACGCACGCGGGGACGCATGAGTAGTCGATCGTCTCGCGCGGCTCCCAGCCCGCGAGCTCCGCGACCGCGTTGCGCGCGGCTGCGACGCCCTCCTCCTCGGCGACGTGGGCGAGCATCATGCCGCCGATCAGGTCGCCGATGGCGTAGACGCCGGAGACGTTCGTGCGGAAGAACGCATCCGTCTTGACCGCCGCACGGTCCATCTCGATGCCGGCCTCGGGATACCCGAGCCCCGCCGAGTTGGGGATGCGGCCGACGGCCGAGAACACCACGTCGCTCTCGACCACCGAGCCGTCCGACAGCGTCGAGCGCATCGTCTCGCCGTCCTGCTCGACGCCGGTCACGCTGACGCCGAGGCGGAACGTCACGCCGAGCTTCTCGAGCGCTTCCTGAGCGGCGCGCGTCACGCGCTTGTCGTTGCCGGGAAGCACGGTCGGCGTGAGCTCGACGACCGTGACCCGCGAGCCCGCGCACGCGTAGAAGCACGCGAACTCGAGCCCGATCACGCCACCGCCGATCAGCAGCACCCGCTCTGGGATGCGTGTGAGCGAGAGCGCCTCGTCGCTCGTCCACACGCCGGGAAGGCCGTGATCGATGTTCGGGAGACGGAACGGCACCGAGCCGGTCGCCAGGATGAGGGCGTCGGCGGTCAGATCGTCCTCTTCGCAGTCCGGACCTTCGACGCGCACCGTCTTGGGACCGACGAGACGCCCCTCTCCGCGGCAGACGCGGACCTTCAGCCGCTTCGCTGTCGCCTCGATCTGCGAGCGCAGCTCGACGACGATGCCGTCCTTGCGCTCGCGCAAGCGGTCGAGGTCGATCGTCGCGGAGCCGACGCGCACGCCGAACTCCTCGCCGCGGGCGGCGTCCGAGAGCACGCGCGCGGTGCGCAGGAGGGTCTTGGTCGGGACGCAGCCCCAGTTGAGGCACGTCCCGCCGAGGTGTTCCTTCTCGACGAGGACGACGTCCGCGCCGAGACGCGCGGCTTCGAACGCGGCGTGGTAGCCGCCGGGACCGCCGCCGAGGACGATGATGCGCATGGATGCTCCCTGGTGTCGCTACGTCGGGTCGCGGAGCATTCTAGCACCGAGACACGACCGCTTGCCGCACCCGTTCGTGGCACATACGCTGGTGCGCAGACAGCCTACCGAGAACGGAGCGCGATGTGCCGCTTCTGCGCGCAGCACGGTGACGGCAAGCGCTGGTACCTCGAAGCGTCCACATACGCGTACGACCTCGAGAGCGACCTGCGCCGCCGCGAGTACGTCGTCGGTTTCGTCCGCCACTTCCGCGAGAACCGCGAGGGCATCCTGCGCGCGTACGACCGCGTCTCGCGGCTGCCCGGGCCGTTGCGTCGCGCCGCGAAGGGCTATGCATCGCGCAAGCTCCAGGACCATCACTTCGGGCAGCCGGTCCCCATCGAGGAGTGCGAGCGGATCTTCGACATCGCGACGAGCATCGTGCGGCTCCCGTGCGTCTGCCGCGACGTGGCGGGCACGAGCGACGAGGCGTGCTGCATCGCCATGACGGTCACACCGGCGGACAGCGTCTTCCGCGAGGCGTTCGATCGATTCGATGGCGGCCCGGACACGGGAGCCTTCGACCGCCTCAGCCGCGAGCAGGCGCTCGCGCTCCTGCGCGACTGCGAGGACCGCGGGTTGATGCACTCCGTGTGGACGTTCATCACCCCGTTCGTGGCGGCGATCTGCAACTGCGACCTGCCCAGCGGCTGCATGGCGATGCGCGTCGAGCGCACGATGGGCACGCGCGTCATGTGGAAGGGCGAACACGTCGCGCGTCTCGATGACGAGCGCTGCACGGGATGCGGCGCGTGCGTGAAGCGCTGCCCCTTCGAGGCTCTCGCCAGGGGCGCGAAGGGCGAGCCGGTCCGGCTGGACCGCGGGGCGTGCTACGGTTGCGGCGTCTGCCGCTCGGCGTGCAGGACTGACGCACTCGGGCTCGAGGAGCGCAGGGCCGTACCGGAGCTGGCCGGGGCGTGGTAGCTCCCGTACCACCACCTGTCAACGTGTTGCGGCAACCCAGGGAACCCGCTCGACGCGTCGCTGTAGACGCACTGTTCAGCGCGTCTACCGATTCAGTGACTCCGCGACGCGCAGCAACTGGTCCTCACGCAGGTCCCAAGCTGATACTGTCATGTTGAGATATCTAGCACCGATCCCGGCCGGAGCGGGCACCTGCCAGGCAACAATCGCTGGCGCATTGGCTACGGGTTCAGCCCCATCAACCTGCGTGAACTCTCCTCCTATGACCCCGTCATAGGACCCGATCTTGACGGGCCGATAGCGAACGAACCCGCTCTGCGGGTCAGACAAGTCCAGAAGGAACCTCTGCGTGATGTACTGATCAGCGTCGAACTCCAAGTTGGTCGGCATCTGGGCGACTTCGTACTTCTTGTACTGGACGTAAAAGCCTTCTCCAGCGTCGGAGCCTTGCGGCAACACGCGCACGACCGTGTTGTCGTCCGGGACCTCTGCAGCCTCAGGAACTCGCAGTTCAAATGGTGCACGCTTCCTCGCTGCAGCTAGGGTCAGGACTTCGACCCCCTCGGCAACGCGGGGGCCCCTTTTCAACGCGGACGACGTGATATGAACACTTCCAACGGACTCGTCGGCAACCTGGGAGAGCGCCGGGTTCTTGGTAGCAGTCTTGGCGCAACCGCTCGAGGCAAGGAGCAGAACCGCGAACAGGACGCTGACGGCAAAGACTCCGACGCGGCGTGCCTTGTCTTCGCGCTCCATCTGGCTACCTCCGGTGGCTAGTTGTGGACGGAGTTGTAGGCCGTCGCAGAAACAGCTTGGTAATGGTAAAGATCGCCGGGCGAATCGACGGAAAGGCTCATGCTGGGCCAGGACTTCCATTGCTGAATCGCACTGTAGTCGTAGTACTTGAGATCAGACCAGCTGGCGTAGTTGTTGTCCGTTGCGTAGTGACACTCAGCTTGACTGTAGAGCCACGCACTGGTGATGTTCGGATTGAGGAACGATCCCTGGTAGGATCCGTCGAGATAGTAGTTCCAATACTGTGATCCGGGTCCGACCCATCTCACCCGCCATGTGTGGTATGTCCCCATGGGGGCGCCGCCCCAGTGTTGCTGCTGGTAGACCGCTCCGTTCATATAGTTCTGCGCGAAGTAGTAGGGGTTGTCGGTGCCGAACCCGTCGTTATGCCAACACCAACCGGCCTCGATGGACTGCAGGTCGTTCGAGGTCTTCCCGAATATCGAGTTGACCTTGAAGCTACCTGAAGCAACAGCGGGTGCCGTGGCCAGGATGTACCCGCGCCCCTCGACTCCCCACCAGTACGAGGTTGCCTGTTTCACTCTCGTGAAGTAGCCCGCTGCAAAGGCACTGGATGGCAGCACGATGCCCACAGCCAGTGTCAACGTGAGCGACCACAGCGTGCGCCTCAACCACATGCGCATCTCCTGCCCTCGTAGGTGCAGTCCCAATAGAGAGTATCCCCCCCCCTTGGGGGGGGGCTGTCAAGACGACGCGTTGCCTCAGAAAGAATGTACTCGAAACCGATTCGATGCCTCAGAAGAAAAGGTACTCGAACCGGCCCACGCCGGATCGACCGGCGAAGGGCCACGAGGATGCCGCTTTCGATGCCAGAGAAGA